>CACZSV010000142.1 GCA_902783925.1 uncultured Coriobacteriaceae bacterium | reverse complement strand
GGCGCATCGATAATCATGCCAGTTTCCGAACGGAGCTCCTCCTGTACCGTCAATTCGCGGCCTGCGAGATCGCTTGCATTGAACGAGAGCTCGACATGTACGTGCCCGTCTGTCTGCTCAGGAACAATCGGCGTTTGCACGACCAGCTTTTCCGAATCCGCACGCGTAATATATTCGCCAGTATCTTTGCATACGATGGAGCTTGAGAGCATGTATGCCTGCCCTGGGACGAGATTTCGATACGAAACGGTGTCGGCAACGAGCGCGTCGGGGCTGGGTCGAAGCAACTTGTCGCCATCGAGGCAATCGTTAACCGTACCGCTGAGTGCGGGCGTCGTGTTGACAATCGTATCGAGCTTGACGGCAAAGCCGTCTCTGTAGATCGAGAAGTTTACGGTAGAAAGATTCTTGTTCGCATTAGCGGAGCATGGCAGCTCCTGCAAGGTGTATGAGCCGTAGGGAAGAGCGCAGCGGGAATCGTCTGGAGCCGCGCTGTTGCCGGCGTGATCAGATGAAAACCAAATACCGGAATCGGGGGAGAGCCTGCTTTCGTCGACTGCGAAGCTGCCATCGGGGTTGATGTTCACGGCAGCGTCGTTTGCATTCGTGTCTTGCGTGTGCGCGATGCGAGTGGATTCGGACGAGAAATTACCTTCTGCGTCTGTTATGACGACATGGCTTTCTTTCTCATTCTCGTTTTCTCCGTTTGCATACGAAAGCAGGAAGGGGATATTCGCCATTGCGCTCTGATTGTCGTCGACCTTGTGAAACGTGACATCGCCGCGTGCAATCTGCATTTTCGCCTCTATCGGGTCAAATTCGATATCCAGCATTTCGCCATCTGTCGCGCCGGCGCTCACATCGAATTGAATGGGGGTGTCTTCGCAGAGATAACCGTTCGGGAGTGTATCTACGTTCATGAGATAGCGACCGCATGGAAGCACGGGCTTATTGCTCGCATCGCAAAAAAGAGGTGCTCCCGCACGGCGGTATTCATCGCTCAGGTGAATTTCTCCCGCGTCGTCGGATTCGAAGGTCCAGCTGCGAACAGCGCCGTTCAGCGTGGCGCTGTCTGTTGCTTTGTCATAATACGAGATGGTGAAGCGCGCCTTGCCCAATGAAGACCCGGCGACAGGCGACGGTGCACCGGTTTCCGCATTTGTCTCGTATGCGAGCAGGTCCGGCTGAGCGTAGCGTGGTTGAAGCGAATAGCGAACTTCGGCTTGCGCACCTTCTTCGACAATGGCGACAAGGGTTTCGTCGCTTGCGGAAAAGCCCGTTGATGCATGCGTCTGGCGGACATAATAGGTTCCTGCGGGCAATGGTTCGGATACCGCATGTCCTAAGGCATCTGTTTGCGTGCTTGACTCGAACTGCGTGCATGCCTCGTCTGAAAAAATGGCGAACTGAGCTTCCTCGAGTGAGTACGAGGCATTCTGGCTTGTTATCGCCGGAAGAGCACTCGAGATTGAAACCAGCAGGGTCCCCGTGCTCTGTGCGAGTGCGGTTCTGCTTGCAAAACTTGGAAGGAAGAACAGCGAAGACAGTAAGACGACTATGGATATAGTCAGAACTGCTTCGGTTGTACGTGATGTGTTTGCCTGGTGCTTTTTCATTGTGCCTCCGGTCCGTTTTTTCGTTCTGCCCTGCGCGATGAGGTTGCAGTGCTTTTACGGGGACTATGGCGCAAATCTATCCGGGCAAACCACCCCCAAAACCTAACGTAGATCGGATACGAACTTGAAACCGATTCGAACAGGTTCGGGCGCAGCTCTGAACTGGTTTGGACATGCATCGGATATAGTTCCGTAAAGATTCGGATAGCGAAGCTCTGAGCTGTAGGAATGGCGATTTAGTCCGAATCGGAACTGAATCGGATATCGATGCCGTAGCGTTTATTCCTCGTTCCAGGTGACACCTAGATGCATATATGCCTTGCGAGTAGCCTGACGGCCTTTTGGGGTGCGGTTTATGAGCCCCTGTTTGAGCAAGAACGGCTCGTATACGTCTTCGATCGAGTCCGTCTCTTCTCCCAGAGCGCTGGCAAGTGTGGATAAACCGACGGGCTTGCCCTCGAATGTGTTCACGAGCATGTCGAGAATACGGTTATCCATAGGGTCGAGCCCGAGCTCGTCGACTTCGAAAAACGCAAGTGCTTCGCGTGCGATGTCTTCGTCGATGACGCCGTTATAGCGCACTTGTGCAAAATCGCGCACGCGTTTGAGCAGACGATTCGCAAGACGGGGTGTGGCTCGCGAGCGAGATGCGATCTCTATGGCACCTGCTTTGTCAATTTCGACTCCAAGTATGGTCGCAGATCGAATGACGATATCGCGGAGCTCTTCGGGCGTGTAATACTCCAGATGGAATGCTGCGCCAAAGCGATCGCGCAGCGGGCCGGTAAGCAGTCCTGTTCTCGTTGTAGCCGCCACGAGCGTGAAGCGGGGAATGTCGAGCCTGATGGAACGCGCTGCTGGGCCCTGACCGATGACGATATCGATCGCGTAATCTTCCATGGCGGGGTAGAGCACTTCTTCGACCGCGCGGTTGAGACGGTGAATCTCATCGATGAAGAGCACGTCGCCTTCTTCGAGGTTCGTGAGTATGGCCGCGAGGTCTCCTGCCTTGTCGATGGCAGGGCCGGATGTCGTTCTGATATTGACACCCATCTCGTTGGCGACGACGCTTGCCAGCGTTGTCTTGCCGAGACCCGGAGGTCCCGAAAAGAGCAGGTGGTCCAAGGGTTCTTTGCGCAAGCGCGCAGCCTGGATAAGCACAGAGAGGTTCTCTTTGATGCGTTGCTGGCCCAGATAGTCGTCAAGCGCCTCTGGGCGCAGACTCACCTCCGTGCGCACGTCTTCGGCAAGTTCATGCGCATCGACGAAACGCCTGCCTTCTTCGACTTCGGGTGCTTCCCAGATCATGCTCTACTCCCCAGGCTCTTGAGTGCATAGCGGATTATAGAGTCGACATCGCTGGCGGTACAGCCCTTGAGTGCCACGGCGATTTCGTCAGCGGTAAAGCCGAGTGATTCGAGCGCCGCGCTGGCATCACGCAGTTCGGATGCGTCTGCCCCAGCTTGCTGGGCGAACTGCGTCTCGCTCGTTTTTAGCACGCCTTGTAGCTCGAGCACGATACGTTGAGCGGTTTTCTTTCCGATGCCGGGAATAGTTGAGATTGCGGTGACGTCTCCCGCGGCGATGTGTGCGGCGAGTTCGGGCGCGGTGAATGTCGAGAGTGCCGAGATTGCCATCTTGGGTCCGATGCCGCTTACGCCGATGAGCTTGGTGAACATTTCCTTTTCCCCGACATCGGCAAAGCCAAAGAGCGACCAGCCGTCTTCTTTGACCTGAAGGTGGGTCCATACATGCGTCGAATTGCCAGTGCTGGGCAATTGCGCGAGCGCATGAACAGACATGGAAAGCTCGTAGCCTATGCCGCCTGCTTCGATGATGACGCGCTCCGCATCCTTGTATGCGACGACACCTGTAATATATGCGAGCACTGTCGCTTCCTTCCTCAGCTGGGTTTACGTGCTTTGCAAACCGGGGCGCGCCTGTGCCGCACGCTCTTTTTCGAGTGCGTCGGCAACGCGCTTTTCGAAATTCCTTTTGCTCTCTTTTGCAGAAAGAGTATTGCGTGCAGGTCCTTCTTTGACCCTGCTCTCGAATCTTTGCTCGAGAATCTGTACGTTTCGCATGCGGGCGTGCGTGATTGCAGCTGCAAGTGCGTCTGCTGCATGGTCTGGCTTGGGTTCGTGATCAAGCCCAAGCACGGCGCGCACCATATATTGCACTTGATGCTTGTCTGCCGATCCGGTGCCTACAAGCGTCTGCTTGATTTGCATAGGGGTGTATTCGCCGTACTCGAGTCCCTTGTATGCACAGGCGACGAGTGCGGCGCCGCGTGCTTGAGCAGTAGGTATGGCCGTTTTGGTGTTGGCGCCGAAGTAGATGCCCTCTGCAGAGAGTGCGGCGGGATTGTAGCGATCAATGATTTCGCACAAATTATCGTGGATTATTGCGAGGCGTGTTGGGAGGTCGTTGCGCTTAGACGTGGTAATGCACCCGTATGCAAGAGGGGATATGTGCGCGCCAGAAGAGCTCACGACGCCCCAGCCCGTATTCGCCAATCCGGGATCTATTCCTATGATAATGAATGGATCCAAAGTGCTTTTCGCGCAGCCTTTCTCATAATACAAACATATGTTCGTAATCAAAATACACGTATATTCCCGATCGCGCAAGGAGTTCTTTTGTCATTCATACTCGATTTGGTAACGGGAAAGAATCGGTGATTTGTTCTCGCCTCGCTATCGTTTATCGAGTGGTACCCTAGCTCAAAATGATTTCGCGCGTGAGAAACAGGAGCATGTACACATGAGCGATTCGTATCTTTTCACTTCGGAGTCCGTGACCGAAGGGCATCCGGATAAGATTTGCGACCAGATATCGGACGCAATACTCGATGCGATACTGGCCAAGGAGACCGAGCTCGCCGCCAAGGACTACGTGGCGCCCAACGGCATTGCCGCCGACCCGAAGAACGCGCGCGTCGCCTGCGAGACCCTCGTCACGACTGGCCTCGTCATGGTCACCGGCGAGATCCGCACTCAGGCATATATCGACGTCGACACGATCGTGCGCGATACCATCCGAGAGATCGGATATACGCGCGCCAAGTTTGGCTTCGACGCGGACACCTGCGGCGTCATCAACGCCATCCACGAGCAGAGTCCCGATATAGCCCAGGGCGTCGACGACGCATCCGAAACGCGCGATTCCGGAAGCGAAGACGAGCTTGACAAGATTGGCGCGGGCGATCAGGGCATGATGTTCGGATACGCCGTGAACGAGACAAGTCAGCTCATGCCCATGCCCATATATCTCGCGCACCGCCTGGCAGAGCGTCTCACCGCCGTGCGCAAGGACGGCACGCTTGCCTATCTGCGCCCGGACGGCAAAACACAGGTCTCCGTTCGCTATGAGGACGGCAAGCCGGTCGGTGTCGAGAAGATTCTCATCTCAACGCAGCACTCCGAGGACGTCGAGCGCGACCAGATCCGTGCCGACCTCGTCGAGCACGTCATCAAGCCCGTGTTCGAGGCTGAAGGGCTATCCTTCGAGAACGCGGAGATCTACGTGAACCCGACGGGCAGGTTCGTCGTGGGCGGCCCCATGGGAGACGCCGGTCTCACGGGTCGCAAGATCATCGTGGACACCTACGGTGGCATGGGCCGTCATGGCGGCGGTGCCTTCAGCGGCAAGGATCCCACGAAGGTCGACCGGAGCGGCGCCTATGCCGCGCGCTGGGTCGCCAAAAACGTGGTTGCTGCCGGGCTGGCGGACCGTTGCGAGGTGCAAGTTGCCTACGCCATCGGCGTGGCACGCCCGCTTTCGCTCATGATCGAGACCTTCGGCACCGAGCACGTCGATCCGGCCAAGATCGAGGCGGCGGTCTCGCAGGTCTTCGATCTGCGCCCCGGTGCGATACTGAGGGACCTCGACCTCCAGCGTCCCATCTACTCCAAGACATCCGCCTACGGCCATTTCGGCCGCGAGGAGTTCCCTTGGGAGCAGACAAATCGTGTCGAAGAGCTCAAGTCTGCCTGCGGGGTATAGAACGCTAGGCCGCGGCGGCATTCCAATGGCTTCCCTGCCTTTTTGGGTGGTACGAATCAAGCCACGGGACGCCGCTCGGGATGGCGAAACCGTTCGGTAGGGGCGCTCTCCTGAGCGCCCGCGCGACAGCCGTTGAGTTCGGCGCCGAACTATTCAAGAGGGGTCCATGTGCTCATTGCCTCGGTCATAGTCGATGTGCCCGCGCGAGCGGTTGATAAACCGTTCAATTACCTCGTGCCTGATGCGCTTGCAAGCGCAACGGACGTTGGCTGCGCCGTCAGCGTGGAATTCGGCGCTCGCCCGGTCGTTGGCTATGTCATCGATGTGTGCGAGATGAGCGTCGAGGAGCTCGAAATATCTGTCGGCGATATCAAGCGCCTCAAACCACTTGCAGGCGTTCTTTCCGAACCGTACTTCGACGTCATTTCCGCGGAGCTCGCCCGCTGGGTTTCGCATCGCTATCTCTGCACGCTTCCCGACGCGCTACATCTGTTTACACCCCCGGGTGGCAGCCCGAAGATTAAGCGCGTCGATGACCGGTGGCAGCTCGTGTTTTCCGGCGTCGGTCCCGTGGACGATCGCTGGGTGATTCCCACTGATGCGGCCGCCTCGTTTACGCCGGCAAAGACTGCTTCCAAGCAGCGTCTCGTGCTTGAGGCGCTCGCGTGCGGCGGCATGTGAGCTGCCGAGCTCTCGCTTGAACTGGGGAACGTGAATGCCACGCTCAAGGCGCTCGAGAAGCGCGGGGTTATACGCATCGAGCGTAGACGTCGCATCAGAAGCGCCATGCCGAAAAGCTCGCGTGAAGATGTCGTGCACGACGAGCTTACGCAAGGGCAGCGCGATGCAATCGAGGCGATAGACTTCGCGCGATGCGGCAGCGCTCCGAGCAATGTGGTCGTCATGGACGGTATCACCGGGTCGGGAAAGACCGAGGTGTATCTGCAGGCCATAGAGAAGACGCTTGCTGCGGGTAAGACCGCGATAGTGCTTGTTCCCGAGATTTCGCTCACACCGCAGACGGTGGGTCGCTTCAGGGCACGTTTTCCCGAAGAGGTAGCCGTGCTTCATTCGCGGCTTTCGGCAGGCGAACGTTTCGACCAATGGGATATCGTGCGTGAAGGGGAAGCGCATGTGGTCGTCGGTACACGAAGCGCGCTTTTCGCCCCCGTGAGAAAACTCGGCCTCGTCGTCATCGACGAAGAACACGACTCTTCCTACAAACAGGACTCTTCTCCGCGCTATAACGCACGTGATGTAGCATTTGAGCTCACCAAGAGGCGCGGCGCCGTGCTCGTGCTGGGCTCCGCCACGCCAAACATCGATACGCTTGCCTCATGTAAAGGCGGTGTGCTTGCAGGGAGAAACTGGCGGCGTGTCGAGCTTCCCGAAAGACCCAACGGACAGGCGTTACCCGAGGTCACGGTGGTCGATATGGGAAAAGAATTCAGGAGCGGCTCGCGCTCTATGTTCTCTGCCGAGCTCATCTGCGCTCTCGAAGAGGTGCACGCTCGCGGCGAAAAAGCGGTGCTGTTGCTGAACAAACGCGGCTTTGCATCCTTTGTACTCTGCCGCGAATGCGGTTTTGTGCCCGAATGCCCGCATTGTGCCGTTTCGCTGACGTATCACGACCGCGAAGGCGAGCTCGTATGCCATCATTGCGATCATCGTGAGGTGATGCCGCTCAAATGCCCGCGCTGCGGCAGTCCTTATTTGCGCAAATTCGGCACGGGAACCGAGCGCGTGGAGGCGGAGCTTCGCGCATGCGTTCCATCCGATATGCCCATCGTGCGCATGGATGCGGACACCACCAAGCGCAAAGGCGATCACGAACGCCTGCTCGAGGAGTTCGCAAACTACGACGGCGGCATCCTGCTCGGTACGCAGATGATCGCCAAGGGGCTCGATTTTCCGGATGTGACGCTCGTCGGCGTCATCAACGCGGATACCACGCTCAATCTGCCGGATTTTCGTGCTGGAGAACGTACCTATCAGCTGATCGAGCAAGTGAGCGGACGTGCAGGACGCGCAGAAAAGCCCGGCCGCGTTATTGTGCAGACGTATTGGCCGGAGCACCCCGCAATCAAGGCTGCCGCGAGTCATAATCGCGCGCTGTTCCTCGAAAAAGAGATCCCCGAGCGAAGCGAGCTTGGATATCCGCCTTTCTCGCGTCTGGCAAACGTTCTTGCCTGGGGCAAAGACGAAGTCGCGGTACGCCAGGAGATGACGCAGCTGACGCTTGCGCTTCATTCCGCCTGCGAGCGTGCAGGGGAGAGCTGGGAGATACTCGGACCTTCGCATTGCTTGCTTTCTCGTCTGCGGGGGGTCTACAGGTGGCATACGCTCATCAAGGCACCCTTTAACGCGGATATATCTGCTGTGCTCGAGCCGGTTCTCAAGGCGCGCAGGAAAAACGATGCCGTGCGCGTCGCAGTCGATGTAGATCCATACAATCTGTTCTAGTGTGGTGAGCGCATTCGCTCCTCGCAGCTCGCGAAATCGCGAATGAGCTCTGCGCAGCTTGCTCTGTTTCGCGTGCGTCTGAAGGGGGCATGGTATGATTTCTACACGTGATGCGGGAGGGCTACGTGGGTCTCACACCATGGAGGGAATTGCGCCCTCGAATCTGCCCATCGATGAGCCCTCTCGTGTTCGCTTCTCATTTGACTCCCACGATACGAGGAGACGGCATGCTGTTTGTTGAATACCCTAAGTGCTCAACCTGTAAGAAAGCCAAGAAGTGGCTTGAAGAGCATAACGTCGAGTTCGAGGACCGACATATCAAGGAGCACAATCCGAGCGTGGCCGAGTTGCGACAATGGCATGCGGCAAGTGGCCTTACCCTCAAGCGATTCTTCAACACGAGTGGTATGCTGTATCGTAGTATGGAGCTCAAGGACAAGCTGCCGTCCATGAGCGAAGATGAGCAATTCGAATTGCTTGCAAGCGACGGCATGCTCGTGAAGCGTCCCATTTTGGTAGATAGAGATACGGTACTTGTCGGGTTTCGCGAGAAGGATTGGGAGCAGGCGCTCGGACAGTGAGCGCAATATGCTGCAAATTCCACCATGCGGCCGTGCAATACCGTACCGCTTTCAGGTAATGTGCAAATTACCCCCTTGCTGACCCTTACCCTTTACTGTATTCTGTCTTTTTGCGTCGTTTCCTCCATGGGCAAAAGGCCGCATGCGAAACGTTCGGCACTAAAGAGAAAAGGAACAGGTAATGGACTATATCCGCGCTATCGAGCAACAGCAGATCAAGGAGATTCCCGAGTTCTTCGTGGGTTCCCATGTCAAGGTTCACTATCGAATTAAAGAAGGCAATCGCGAGCGCGTTCAGGTCTTCGAAGGCGATGTCATTCGTCGTCATGGCTCTTCCAACCGCGAGACGTTCACGGTTCGCAAGGTCTCCTTTGGCGTAGGCGTCGAGCGTACGTTCCCCGTGCATTCTCCCAAGATCGAGAAGATAGACGTTGTTCGCCACGGTGCTGTCCGCCGTGCCAAGCTCTACTATCTGCGTGACAAGGTCGGTAAGGCCGCCCGTCTTCGCGAAAAGGGCTTCTAATAGGCCTCACCAAACAGCAACGAGAAGAGCTCCGCGTGAAACATACTGCGGAGCTCTATTCGTGTATGCGCGAAATTGCCGGAGAGGGAGTCATCGTCGGCTTGGACGAAGTCGGGCGTGGCTCGCTTGCAGGCCCGCTGACAGTTGCCGCCGTTGCCTTGCCAGATGACCCGCAGGTCGTCGGTATTGACGATTCCAAAAAGCTCTCGCCCAAGAGGCGTGAAGAGCTTGCAGGCAGAATCGAGCAGGTAGCCCTCGGGGTCGGCATCGTCCATATTCAGCCAGATGAGATCGATTCGTGCGGCATGTCCGCCTCGTTGCGTGTAGCTATGGGCAGGGCTCTCGAAGCGTGCAGGCGTGATATCAAGGCGCGATCCAAAGCCAAGGGTGTTGACGCCGTCCTCATCGACGGAAACCCTGTTCATATCCATGAAAATGAGAAATGCATCGTGAAAGGCGACGGCAAGGTCGCCTGCATCGCCGCCGCGAGCATCATTGCAAAGGTCACGCGCGATGCGCTCATGTGCGAGCTTGACGTCTTGTATCCAGCCTACCATTTCGCGAGCAATAAGGGATATGGAACGGCCGAGCATATTGCTGCGATCAAAGAGCTTGGCCCAAGTATCGAGCATCGCCGTAGTTTCCTTGGCAATATTCTCGCAGAACAGCAATCGCTGTTGTAAAATAATCGTTCGTGCGCGCTTGCAGATTTTGTCTGTTTTCGTGCATGCAAAAAGTTGTTGCTTTTGCAGAGCATAACTGTGCAAGCAAGATTCAGGAGTTATGTATGGCGAATAAAAAGCCTTCCAATTCGGGCCTGAGCGATGCCGAAGCTCGAAAGCTCGAGGCTAAGAAAGAGAGGGAACGAGCCAAGGCCGCTAAGCAAAAGGCCAAGGACAAGGCTCGTCGTGAACGCGACGCAGAGCGCTACCGTAAAGCCGCTGCCGAAGCTCGGCAGAAGGCTGCCGAAGAACGTGCGCGCCAGCAAGAGCTCGAAAACGACCCCGCCTATCAGGAGAAAAAGCGTCGCGAAGCCGAAAAGCTCAAGGAACGTGGCCGCAAGGAGATGGAAAAGCAGCGCAAACGATCCGAGAGGCGTGCTAAGGCAGCTGCCAAATCCAAAGCGAAAATCGAGGCTCAGAACAAGCAAAAGCAGGGGCTTTCGAGTGTTGAGCGCCAGCGTCGCCGTCAGAACTTCCAGGAAAAAGAGCGCAGGCAAGCGCAGGCAAAGCAACTGGGAAAAGGAACGCATCGTACACGTAACAGCGTAATCTGTCTGGTTGCGATGCTCATCATTGCCATTGCCGCTGCGGTCATGCTGTACCCGCCTCAAGACAAGATCACCATGGGTCTCGATATCCAAGGCGGCGTTTCCGTCAATCTGAAGGCTAAAACCACCGATGGCTCTGCCATCACTTCAGAGCAGATGGGGCAGACGCAGCTCGTTATCTCGAATCGTGTCAACGCTTCGGGTGCAGCCGCTGCAACCGTGCAGCAGCAGGGAAGCGATTCGTTCCTCGTACAGGTGCCGGGCGCTTCAGAAAACGCCCAGGCAATCCTCGATACCTTGAGCAGCCAAGGCGTTCTCGAGTTCGTGAATGTTAACGATATCGAGGACGAGACGGTACGCTCATACATCCAAAACGGGCTTACCGGCATGAATCTCAACGATGCCGGGGTTAAGTACACGGCCTTTATGACGGGCGATAACGTGAACGTCGTTACCGTCGATCGTCCGCAGGGTTCGGGCGAGTATGCCGTCAACCTGCAGCTCGACGGCACGGGTACGAGCGAGTTCTCCAACGTCACGCGCGACCTCGTGAGCACTCACGGACAGATTGCTATCTTGCTCGATGGCGTCGTCGAAAGCGCTCCGGCAGTGCAATCGGCAATCACCACGGGTCAGGTTCAGATTACCGGCAACTACACGCTTGACGAGGCCAATGCACTTAAGACCATCATCGAGTCCGGCTCGCTTCCCGTGGAAGTCACTATCGAACAGGCGTCGACCGTTGGTCCCACGCTCGGACAGCGCGCTTTGTGGTCGGGCATCGTCGCGGCACTTATCGGTATGGCGCTCGTCGTCGTGTGGATGCTGCTCTTCTACCGAGGCCTCGGCCTGTTGCCCGCCGTCTCGATTTTCCTCATGAGCGTCATCTACCTCGGCCTTCTCGCGCTGCTCTCGCAGGTGGGATGGTTCAGCCTCACCTTGCCTGGTATTGCAGGCATTATCGTCAACATAGGTATGTCGGCCGACTCGTCGATTCTCATTATGGAGTGTTTCCATGAACAGATACGCGAAGGCAAGTCGATTGGCACGGCGTCGCGCTCCGGCGTGCATGAAGGAATTTTCACTTCGCTCGATGCCGACGTCGTAACCCTTGTCTCCGCATTGATTCTGTATTTCTTCGCCATCGGCGACGTGCGTGGCTTTGGCCTCACGCTCGCGCTCGGCATTATCTGCGACCTTGTTGTCATGGCGCTGTTCAGCGGTCCTATTATGCGCATTCTGGGTCCGCGCACTATCGCACGTCATCCGGGATTCTGGGGAATCGCAGACGACGTAAACGAAGGCGAATATGTCTCGAAGGAGGTGATGTAGATGTTTTCCCTCAGACCTCACAGGCGCTTTAACTTTGTAGGGATGTGGAAGTACGGGTTCATCCTCTCGGGCATCCTCATTGCCTTGGCAATTGCCGGCTTTATCGTGAGCACGGTGACGACTGGCGCTCCGCTGACGCTGGGCACCGAGTTCTCCGGCGGTACCTCGATTCAGATCAATAATGCTGGGGATATCCCGGAAAACGAGCTCAAGTCCGCGTTTGAAAGCGCTGCAAGCGAGCTTGGCTACAATACGCAGATTTCCTCGATTCAGACGTCTACGTCCACTTCCGGCACAAATGGCTACATCGTCAAGACGACCGACACCGTCTCCACCAACGCAAGTGAGATCATGAATGCCGTCGAAAAGCAGCTCAATATCGATTCGAACGATGTCGAGATCGAGACTATCGGCGCAAGCTGGGGTGCTTCAGTTATCGGTAGCTCACTGTTCGCGTTTTTCCTCTCATGCATCGGCATCCTCCTTGTGATCGCCATTCGCTATCGAGAGCCGCGTATGGGCGTTATCGCGCTCGTCACCCTCTTCCACGACATGATCATCGTTCTTGGCATCTACGCGTGGGCGGGCATGATCTTCCATATGGAAATAACGTCTGACGTTATCGCCGCCTTGCTCGCCATCGTCGGCTATTCGCTCTACGATACCGTTGTCGTGTTCCACCGCATCAACCGCAATGCCTCTCCGCAGATGAAGTGCAGCCTGCGCACGTGCGCAAACCGTTCGCTGAACGAGGTCATCGTGCGTTCGATCAACACATCGATTACCTCTGTCATCCCTGTTGTCTTCATGTTGCTGCTCGGCACCGACACGCTGCTGGACTTCGCGTTCGCGATGTTCTGCGGTATGGTCATCGGCGTGTATTCGACGCTTGCCATTTCCGCTCCGCTCTACACTATGTGGAAGGCGAAAGACGAGGCATACGCACGTCTCGAGAAGAAATATCCGTACGTGGTCGAGCAATCTCCGTTTACCAAAGAGATGCTTCTGCGTGCGCGTAAGGAGAAGCGTGCGCAGCGCATCGCCGCAGGTAAAGAGCTCCTCTCTCTAGGCGAGAGCGATATAGCCGATAAGAAGGATGAGACTGCAGCAGAAGACCAAAAAAGCGAAGAATCGTAACGAAGCATCGAAATCGTTTGAAAGACGATGAAGTGTTTGAGGGGCGTGCTTTAAGCGCGCCCCTCCCTGTTTGTCTCCTCCCACCCACACATCAATACAAGACTTTAGATGCGGCGATACTCTTTTAGTGAAAACTGGAAACTGTAACCAAATACCGCAAATCATGTCACAGTAATGTGTAACAATCGAAATATGAATGTGACGAGCAAAACAAAACAGGATGTATTTGTAGAACACGAAGATGAAGCAGCAGCCCGAGAGATTGCCCAAGCCTGTAGTCTCTCGTCTCTGACGTCCCGCGTGCTTGTATCGCGTGGCATCGACTCTGTCGAGTTGGCGCGGGAATTTCTCACGCCCTCGCTCGAACGCGATTGGCTTGCCCCTGAGCAAATCCCCGGTCTCGTCGAGGTTGCGGATGCTGTTGAGAGGGCGATTCGCGAGGGCAAACGCATTCTCGTCTTCGGAGACTTCGATGTCGACGGCATAACTGCGACGGCGGTATCTGTGCGCGGATTGCGTGCGCTTGGGGCCACGGTCTACGGTCTCATCCCGCATCGCTATAACGAAGGCTACGCGCTTTCCGAGGCCGCGGTAGAGCGTGGCGTCGGGACATTCCAACCCGATCTCATCATGACGGTCGATTGCGGTATTTCGTGCAGGAGAGAGGTCGAAGACGTTCTTGCTAAGGGTATCGATTGCGTTATCACAGATCATCATGAGCCAGGGGAAAACGTTCCGCAGGGTGTTCCGGTGGCCGATCCAAAGTGCGATCCCAATTGCAAATCACGTGATCTTGCAGGTGCCGGAGTCGCACTCAAGCTCATCTGCATGCTCGGCAAGCGCATGGGCAAGCCTGGGCTTTGGCGCGAGCTGACGGATTTCGCAGCACTCGGCACCATTGCAGACCTTATGCCGCTTCGCGGGGAGAATCGTGCGCTCGTGGCAGACGGTGTCGGTCGCATACGCAATAATCCGCGCGTGTGCATGCTCGAACTTGCCGCGGTAAGCGGTATTGAGCCAGAAGAGCTCACCTCGACGAAGCTGTCCTTCTCGCTTATTCCCCGAATGAATGCAGCAGGACGTATGGGAGATGCCACGATCGCGCTCGAGCTTTTGCTGAGCGACGACCACGAGCAAGCTCAACATCTCGCTTCCGAGCTCGAGGGCATCAACCGGCAACGTCGCGATGTAGAGTCCGAGCTGGCTGAGCAAGTCGAAGAGCAGCTCTCGACAGCGTTTGAGGGAGAAGAGGCGATCGTCGTCGCAGGCGAAGGCTGGCACGAGGGCGTCAAGGGCATCGTCGCCTCCCGTATCGCGCGCAGCTACAAGCGTCCGACGATTATCTTCTCCATCGATGGCGACCAGGCGCGCGGGTCAGGTCGCACCTATGGCGATATCAATTTGTTCGAGCTTGCGGGAACCTGCTCGGATCTTTTCGAGAAGTTCGGCGGTCATGCCGCTGCTATCGGCATTACCCTCGACGCTGATAAGCTGCCGGAATTCAAGCGACGACTGTGCGAGCGCATGCGTCAGGTGCAGCTCGAAGAGCTGCCTTCTGGCATCGAGGTCGATGCACTCGCGCATATAGACGAATGCAGTGTCGAGGTATTCGATGAGCTCGAACTGCTTCAGCCATATGGCAATTCGAATAACGTCCCTCTGCTCGCAATCAAGAACGTGTTTCTCGAAAATCGCAGTTCCGTCGGAAAACTCGGCAATCATTTTCGCTATTTTGCAAGCGATGGCGTATCGCAGGCCGCTGGCATCTTCTTTGGGCCGGACAATCTCGACGAGCTTATCGATTACGATGCCGTATGTGATGTAGTGTTCGAGCCGAGCGTGGATGAATGGCGGGGGCGTCGTTCGCCCAAGCTCATGACCCGTAAGATTCTTCTCAATAATGATGCCCCGGCTCAGGCGCCGCAAAAAGAAGCGCAAGGTGCGCCGTCGATCACCGAACGCATCGACGAGCTTTTCACCATGCAAAACGAAATATGCGAGGTCGGTGAATACGCTGGTATCACGCGTGTCGCGCGCTTCAACACCAAGGTCGTCGGCGTTACATTCGAAAACCGTCAGTCTGTGCTCGCATCGCTCGAGGCCGGGGTCGAGCTTTCGCTCGTACGGCGCCCTTCAAACGAATACGACCCCAATGCAATTGCAGTCGAGCTCAAAGACGGAACGCAACTCGGTTTTCTCAATCGGCACCTCGCGCGTCGCATCGCGCCCGTAATGGACGAAGGTATCGAATACGATGCTGCTGTGAGCGCCGTTACAGGAGGTCCTGCCCAAGACCGCGAGCACCAGGACACGCGTATCCCCGGGCCGCTCGGCGTGCGCGATCCGGGCGTGATCGATCGTAGCTACGGTGTGAACATCGTCGTGCGCCGCGTCGATTTGGATCTGGCGCAGCCAAGTTGCGGAGAAGAAGACCAGCGCGAGCTTCTCGAGAAAACGAAGCGCCGTTGGCAGAGCATGCCGCCTGAAGAGCTCGACGCAAATATCGTACGTACGCTGATCGGCGAGCATACGCCGCATGATGCGCAGAAGCAGGCGCTTCAAAGCCTTGCTCGCAAGGAGAACACGCTTGTCGTTATGGCAACGGGCAGGGGCAAATCTTTCATTTTCCACATGCATGCCGCAAAAGAAGCGCTCGTCGGCAACACCGCAAGCGTCTTTATCTACCCGCTGCGCGCACTCGTAGCAGATCAGGCCTTTCACCTGCAAGAGAGCTTCGGGCAATTCGGTCTTTCCGTCCGTGTGCTCACGGGCGAAAGCGACAATGCCGAGCGCGACAGTGTCTTTTCAGATCTCAAGCAAGG
>CACZSV010000141.1 GCA_902783925.1 uncultured Coriobacteriaceae bacterium | reverse complement strand
GACAAGGTCGAGATCTTCAACCATCGCGGACACTGCGTTATCGAGATGCACCTTGACCAGGCGATTCCGCCAGGAACCCTACAAGTCTGGTTCGGCTGGCGCCACGATGCCTTCGAAGAGGGCATGTATTCGGAGCTCATTCCCGCTCTTGGCTCGAACGAGACGCTCGACGAGCGCGCGCTCAAATGGGTTGCCGACGTCGAGGCGGTCGGCGGCTACCAGCCTGGCTTTGGCACGGGCGGCATCGGCGGCATGGCCGGCGCTTGGGACACTATCTGGGACTGCGCATGCGACATGCGCAAGGTTGAAGCATAAGGGAGGCGTGAAAAATGGCTGATACGAGAATTCTTGTCGATTTGCAACGCTGCACCGGTTGCTGGACCTGCGCTATGGCATGCAAAGTCGGCCATCAGCTTGCAGACGACGATTGGCGCATCACCGTGCGCACACTGGGAAGCGGCGAGGGCATCGATAGGCCTGCAGGCCAATGGCCCGAGCTCAAGGAATCATGGCAACCGATCTGGCACACGAACTGCATCAAGTGCTCGGTCGACCGCACATCCACCCAGGGGCGTTCAAATGCACCCTATTGCGTATATAGCTGCCCGAACGGTGCATTGACCTGGGGCGAGGATATCGACGCGAAAATCGAGGAGCTGCGTCAACGCGACTTCCGTATCTTCGAGCTGCCTGCTTTCGAGGGCTCAAAGGAAGACGTGATCTACGCTACCAAGCAGTAGACGAACGCGTACTTGCACGAAGGACGGGGCGGCTACGGCCGCCTCGTTTTTTGTTGCAATTTGAGTATTGAATGAGTGGGGATGATGAGTCAGCATGGCCCCGTGCTTAGCGACTCATTCTGGCGGCCTAAAGGCCGCCCCTACGCTGAAAATGAGTCGCTAAGCACGGCATGCCCCATATAGACGCGGCTTCCACTCTCGCGTATCATGCAACAACCAGTTGTTGCATATCATGAAGAAGAGGGAACGTCTTGCAAATCAGCAGCCTGAACTATTTCCTCAAGCTTGCAGAAGCAGGCTCATTTTACGCAGCAGCGAAACAGCTCATCATCTCCCAGCAAGGCTTGAACAAGGCCATCACGGCGCTTGAGTCCGAACTTGGCGTCAAGCTTATCGAGCGAAGCCGCAACGGCGTGCTGCTCACCCAGCAAGGAGAAATTCTTCGCACCCATGCCCAAACCATCTGGGATGAATACCGCCATATGGTAGACGACCTCATCGAAAACGAGTGGAGCTCGGACATCAGCGAATCCGACAGGCTCGTAGTCAACTCAACGTACTATCCCATTCAAGTCGCCGCCGGCATCGAGGGTGGCGCTTTGCTTTCTGAGCGAGCAACGGTAAACGAGCTACCATACGTGGAACTTTTTCAGCAAGCGAACACATCCGATGGGCATAGTATCTTCATCGTCGGATTACACCCGTACTCGGATACTCTTCTTGACGAGTACGCGAATCTCGTATTCGAGCCCTTCCTCAAAACGCAATTTGGCATTGTGTGCCACGAGGATAGTCTCATCGCAAAGAAGAGGCATTTGCACCGCGCCGAACTCGCGCATGTGCCGCTCGCGTACAATTCGCAAGATGATATGGCCCGCCTCACGTTCTGGCTTTTTCGTAACCATCCGCTGCAGGAAGTTGTGCTCCATGCCACGAGCCCGCGCATGCTGCTCGAGTTTGCCCAGGGCTCCCCTGAGCGCTGCGCCACATTCGACTCCTTCGGATTCCATGCTTCGCAGTTCGACCCGTATATGCCAACCGAAGGGCTCGTCTTCATCCCGCTTTCAACACCTGAATCAATATGTGACGTCGGCGTCTTACTGAATAAACGCAACCGTCCCACGGTACGCGTCCGCCATGCGGTCGATTCCCTTGGACGCTATCTCAACAAGCAGTTCCCAGCGTATTTCGAGCAATACCCGCTCACGTAAGCTAGCAGATAGTCTCCTCGCCAAAGCGATAGAGCTCTTCGTTGGTCTTTTGAAGCGAACAGCCCCGGTCAATGCAGAAGATGATGATCGCATCACGCCTGTTCTTCGAATAGAGCAAGCTTGCTCCCGCAGCCTCGAGCGCCCGATTCGTCTCGGTGTATGTAAGCGCCATGGCAAGACAAATCTGGAGGACCTTGTTGCGGTTGGGATTGCGCTGGCCTTCGAAAATCATGTATCCATACGTGGGGCTTATATCTGCCATGCGCGCGACTTGCGCCTGCTCGAGCCCCTTCTCTTCGAGCAGTTGCCGAAGGTATTCCGATAACGAACGCTGCGTGAATTCATGTTCGTCGATAAACGCGTCAACGGTCGGCGCGTCGAGCAGTTCTTCTAGCATTTTATCTGTCAATGGTTCAGCCATGTCCACACTCCTCCACACAGATTAGCGTATCTGAACGAGGAAGCAGAATCATTAACTCGCAGTTAATGAAAATCCTCCTTCTCGTCCCTAGCATCTGCATTGGGTTAAACAGCTGGTATTAGGAGGAGGAACTACATGGAGAGCAAAGAAGGAACTGGGTTTGAATCTCAGAAAAACGAGCCCATGCACAACGAACCTGCGCAAAATGAAACCAGTCAGGATGTAGGCCAGCAGCCCGATAATCAGCAAGCACCGCAAGTTCAGCCGGAAACAGAAACGCAATCCCAGCAACAGCATCAGACGGAGCCGGAGCAGCATCCAGCTTCGCAAGCTCAATCGATACAAGCTCAGGCGCCTCAGACAGCAACGCAAACGCTTCCGACGTCCGGCTTGGCAATTGCGGGTATGGTCTTGGGAATTGTCGCGCTTGTGCTCGTCTTCATTCCTGTCGTGAACTTCATTTCCCCCGTACTCACCATCGTCGGCCTCGTGCTCTCGATTATTGGGTTCGTTAGCGTAAAAAACGGCAAGAAGGGCGGGAAAGGCATTGCAATTGCAGGTATCGTGACCTGCGCCATCGTCGCAGTCATCACTATTCTCGTGACTGCATCGTGCTCCGCGTACCTAGGTTCGTTTGCCTCACGTTCCGGGGGCTCTTCGTCGAGCAAGCAGACATCATCCATTGAATCGAATTTCGTCGGAACCTGGGATATTGTCGAAATGCAGGTTGATGGCAAATCATACACAGAGAAAGATTTTGAGAATGCGCGAAAAAGCGGAAATGATTCGTATTTTGTATTCAAGGAAGATGGTTCTTTAATCTGCGTAGTTGCTGGTAAACGAGTGGACAGCGCCTGGAAAGCGGAAAATGCGACCACAGTCACCTGGGGAAACGATAGCTCGGGCCAACTGAAACTCAATAACGGCATTCTCTCGGGAACAGGAATCAAGCTCAAGAAGGGAAGCCCGCGTTCCTCTATACCCTCTGCCCAAAGCGGGAAAAGCAGCTCAAGTTCTTCCAGCTCAACAAGTTCTGCTAGCTCCAACGAGGTCAGCCCCGATTTCAAGGCGACCATGGACAGCTACGAGGCGTTTTTCAACGAATACGCCGAGTTCATGAAAGAGTACATGGAAGACCCCACAAACACCAAACTCCTCTCGCGATATTCGAACATGCTCTCTCAGTATTCGAAGATGATGAGCGCAATGAACGCAATAGACAAAGACTCGCTTTCTCCTGCGGATGCAGCCTATTACCTCGAGGTGTCGTCACGCATCACAAAGAAGCTTTCTGAAGTTCTGTAGGCGGGAGGGTTTTCGGGGTACCATATGCCCATGGAAAACCCCGATAGCATAGACCAGGAGCTCAATTCATTCTTGAATGAGCTTGAAAGCAACGGCCGTCTTCGCGTCGATCGCGTGCTCAAAGAATCACCTTTCGAGGTGACGGAACGCGTATACGAACTTCGCGAAGACGGCTCGAAGTTCGGGCCGTTCATTCGCAAGATCTTTCCCGGAAATGCAAAAACGCGTGAGTTAGGTAGCGCATACAAAGCACTGCTCGATGCACAGAACGCAGGAGCTCGCTTCGCACATCTGCCGCGAATTCTCCAAGTCACCGACACTGTCGACTCGCTCGTCGTCATCATGGAATACGTGCGGGGCACTACACTGCGCGATCTCATCGAAGCACATGCGGACAAGCGCGCAGAGATTACGCGCGCGATATTCCCGTTGCTCTGCGATGCCGCACGCGAGCTACATGAAGGGCTTGGACACACAATCATCCACCGCGACATCACGCCCTCGAACATCATCTGTACAGGAGACGGCATCATCCCCGTTTCTGTCGTGCTGGTCGACTTGGGTATCGCGCGTACGCACAAACCCGAATCTACCGGCGACACCACGCGCTTTGGAACCGCCGCATATGCAGCACCCGAGCAATACGGCTACGGTCAAACCGATGTGCGCACCGACATCTACGCCCT
>CACZSV010000140.1 GCA_902783925.1 uncultured Coriobacteriaceae bacterium | reverse complement strand
CAGCACTGCGCGTCTGCGCCCGCGCACCGGACGGCGAGGTCATGGCCGTGCAGCACCGGGAGCTCCCCATCTTTGGCGTGCAGTTTCACCCCGAGTCGATCATGACCCCCGATGGCATATCCATGCTGCGCAACTTTGTAGAGCTGACATGATTTCGAGAAAGGACACGACATGATAAAAGAGGCTATTGAAAAGATCGTCATGAAAGAGGACCTCACATACGACGAGGCGTATGCGGTCATGAGCGAGATAATGAGCGGCGAGACGAGCGCGACGCAGAACGCTGCGTTTCTCGCAGCGCTTTCGACCAAGAGCACGAAGGCGGAGACCATCGAGGAGATCTCCGGCTGTGCTGCGGCCATGCGCGAAAAGGCGATACTCGTCGAGCACCCCGGCATGAATGTGCTCGAGATCGTGGGCACGGGAGGCGATCGCTCCAACACCTTCAACATCTCCACGACGGCGGCGTTTATCATCGCGGCATGCGGCGTGAAAGTCGCCAAGCATGGAAACCGCGCCGCATCTTCGGCGAGCGGCACAGCCGATTGCCAGGAGGCGCTCGGCGTACAGATCGAGCAAGGCCCCGATGCGGCGCGTAAGCTGCTCGACGAGGTCGGCATGTGTTTCTTCTTTGCGCAAAAGTACCACCCCGCCATGAAATACGTCGGCCCCATCCGCCGCGAACTCGGATTCCGCACCGTATTCAATATCCTGGGGCCTCTGACCAATCCGGCATCCCCCGAGTACTTCCTTTTGGGTGTCTACGATGAATACCTGGTCGAGCCCGTGGCAAAGGTGCTCGCCAACCTAGGCGTGCGGCGCGCGCTCGTGGTATACGGGCAGGACAAGATGGACGAAATCTCATGTTCCGCACCGACCACGATATGCGAGCTTCGCGAGGGATACTATCGCACGAGCATCATCGCTCCCGAGGATTTTGGCATACAGCGCTGCGCGAAATCCGACGTCGTAGGCGGTACACCGGAGCAAAACGCGCAAATCACGCGCGACATTTTACAGGGAACCGAGCGCGGCCCCAAGCGCGATATCACCATCATGAACGCCGGCGCCGCCCTCTTTGTGGCAGGAGCGGCCGACTCGATCGAACAGGGCGTGAAACTCGCCGGCGAAACAATCGATTCTGGCGCGGCGCTCTTAACCATGGAACGCTACATCGCCGCGAGCAACGCATAGGAGCACACCATGACATCGATTCTGCACGAACTTGCCAACGCCGCCCGCGAGCGCGTAAACGACGACCGAAAGCGTGTCTCGTATTCCGACATGCGCGCGCTTGCCTACGATGCCCCCGAACACCCCTCGTTCATAGACGCTCTCCGGGCGCCCGGCATGTCGTTTATCTGCGAATGCAAGAAGGCGTCGCCTTCGAAGGGGCTCATCGAGCCCAATTTCGCGCCCGCCGATATCGCACGCGCCTACGAGGACGCCGGAGCAGCCGCCATAAGCGTGCTCTCCGAGCCCACGCGCTTTCTCGGCAGCGACGAATACGTTCGCGAGGTCGCCAATGCCTGTAAAGTGCCGGTGCTGCGCAAAGACTTCACGGTGAATTCCTACATGATCTATCAGGCGCGTGCGCTGGGAGCTTCGGCTGTGCTGCTCATCTGCTCGCTGCTCGACAAGATGACGCTCGCCGCGTACCTGGATATCTGTTACGAGATCGGGATAAACGCACTTGTCGAGGCGCACAACGCAGACGAGGTGAAAGACGCCGTTGATGCTGGCGCACAGATCATCGGCGTGAACAACCGCAATCTTGCCGATTTCTCCGTCGACTTCGACAACGCGCTGCGACTGCGCGAGCTCGTCCCATCCGAGCTCGTGTTCGTCGCGGAATCGGGCGTGAAGTCGTATGAAGACGTCGAGCTTCTCGCATCGCATGGCGTCGACGCGGTGCTGATTGGCGAGACCCTGATGCGCGCCATGGACAAGCGCTCGGCATTGGCGGAACTCAAGGGAGCGGCGCAATGAGCACGCTCGTGAAGACCTGCGGCATGTTCCGAGAAGAGGATATCCGTGCGGTAAACGCGGCGCGTCCCGATTACTGCGGCTTTGTCATCGACTATCCGCGCTCGCATCGCAGCGTAGACATGCAGCGCGCCCGCGAGCTCAGGGCACTGCTCGACCCGGATATCGCCGCCGTAGGCGTATTCGTAGACATGGAGCCGCAGCGCGTGGCCGAGACCGCGCAGGCATGCTCGCTCGATGCCGTGCAATTACATGGCAATGAGGATGAGGGATACCTGCAGACCCTGCGCCACTATAGCGACGTGCGTATCATCCAAGCGTTCACAGCTCGCGACGAACGCGGGCTCGAGGCGGCACGTCGCTCGAGCGCGCACTGTGTGCTGCTCGACAGCGGAAAGGGCACGGGCGAGACATTCGATTGGAATCTGCTCGCCGGCTTCGAGCGCCCCTACTTTCTCGCAGGAGGGCTCAGCGCAGACAACATCGCCCAGGCAATCGCGGAGCTTTCGCCTTTTGCGGTGGACCTGAGCAGCGGGCTTGAGACAAATCGCCTGAAAGACCCCCTCAAAATCGCACAAGCGGTTGCCGCGGTGCGTGCATGCAACGAGAACTTGCAATTCGAAAGGACTGGACAATGACGAATCCGCAGGGCAGATTCGGCGTGCATGGCGGACAGTACATCCCCGAAACGCTGATGAACGCCGTCATAGAACTGGAACAAGCGTACGAACGCTTCAAGGACGACCCGGATTTCAACGCAGAGCTGAACCAGATGCTCAACGATTACGCCGGCCGCCCGAGCAGACTGTACTTTGCCGAGCGCATGACCCAAGACCTCGGCGGAGCGCGCGTGTATCTCAAGCGCGAAGACCTGAACCACACGGGCGCCCATAAAATTAACAACGTGGTGGGGCAGATGCTCCTTGCCCGCCGCATGGGCAAGACGCGCGTCATCGCCGAGACGGGAGCCGGCCAGCACGGCGTGGCGACCGCGACTGTTGCAGCGCTCATGGGCATGGAATGCGTCGTGTACATGGGCACAGAGGACATGGAGCGCCAGGCGCTCAACGTGTACCGCATGCGCCTGCTCGGTGCCGAAGTGCGTGGCGTCGCAAGCGGAACCGGCACGCTCAAAGATGCCGTAAGCGAGACATTCCGTGAATGGACGAACCGCATCGAGGACACGCACTACGTGCTCGGTTCGGTCATGGGGCCGCACCCCTTCCCCACCATCGTCCGTGATTTCCAGGCCGTCATCTCGCGCGAGATCCGCGAGCAGTGCCTCGCGGCAGAAGGCAAGCTGCCAGATGCAGTCATTGCCTGCGTAGGCGGAGGAAGCAATGCGATTGGCGCGTTCTACCACTTCATCGGCGATAAGGACGTGGCGCTCATCGGCTGCGAGGCAGCTGGGCGCGGCATCGACACCTGGGAGACCGCGGCCACCATGAACACGGGGCGCATCGGCATTTTCCATGGCATGAAGAGCTATTTCTGCCAGGACGAATTCGGCCAAATCGCACCCGTGTACTCCATCAGCGCGGGGCTCGACTACCCGGGCATCGGGCCCGAACATGCGGCGCTGAGCGATGCGGGCAGGGCAAGCTATGTCCCGGTCACCGACGAGGAGGCCGTGCAGGCGTTCGAGTACCTCAGTCGCACCGAGGGCATCATCCCGGCCATAGAAAGCGCGCACGCGCTCGCGCATGCCATCGAGCTTGCGCCGAAGATGAGACCCGATCAGGTCATCGTCGTGAATCTTTCGGGACGCGGCGATAAAGACGTCGCCGCCATCGCCCGCTACCGAGGGGAGGACCTCCATGACTAGCCAAAACCCCGTAACCGCCTCATCTGCGCGTTCAAGCCATACCGCAAGTGCTTTTGCACGCGGCAAGGCATTCATCCCGTTCATCACCTGCGGAGACCCCGACCTTCAGACAAGCGCGGCACTCGTACGCTCGTTTGCGCAGGCGGGAGCAGACCTCATCGAGCTCGGCATCCCGTTTTCCGACCCCACTGCAGAAGGCGTGACAATCCAGGATGCCAACTTGCGCGCACTTTCCGCCGGTACCACAACGGACAAAGTATTTGAACTCGTGCATGACCTGCGCGAGGGCACAAACGGCCCGGCGGTCGATATCCCGCTTGCGTTTATGACCTATGCCAACGTCGTCTTTTCCTATGGGACCGAGCGCTTTTGCGCAGCGGCCGAAGAAGCCGGAATTGACGCCATCATCTTGCCTGATGTCCCCTTCGAGGAGAAAGGCGATTTTGATGCCATCGCAAGGCAGCACGGCATCGACCTCGTCAGCCTCATCGCACCTACTTCGAACGAGCGCATCCGTATGATCGCTGCCGAGGCAGCAGGCTTTGTCTACTGCGTGAGCTCGCTTGGCGTCACAGGAACGCGCGACGCTATAACCACGGATATCGGCAGCATGGTCGAGCTCGTCCGCGAGGCGACCGATGCCCCCGTCGCCGTCGGGTTTGGCATATCGACTCCCGAGCAGGCAGCGCAGATGGCGCGCCTTTCCGATGGTGCCATCGTCGGAAGCGCCATCGTCAAGCTCATCGCCGAGCATGGCCGCGATGCAGTGGGGCCTGCAAGCGAGCTCGTGTGCGCGATGGCGCAAGCCGTCCACGACATATAAGCGCGGCGTTGCGCTTCATCCCCAAAGCCGAGCTCGAAGCCCAGGGCTACGCCAAATACCTCGACCGCTGCTGAAAGCACTGGCGCTGATAAACGTACGTGCGCGTGGATGCGAATTCCACTGCTCATTCCTTCTTGCAAAAGCCTTTGGCGCGGCACGTTATAATGCATGCTGAAGGAGGGTTCTCGGGATTGGAGTACACCATGAAGTTTCAGAGCGTTGTCGACGGTATCGACGCGATGAGCTGCGTTGTCTCGGTAGAGAAACTCGAAAACGGCCACTATGGCGACATTCGCATCGTCACGGGCAACCGCGCCTATATCGACTCGATCGAAAACCCGGCACCCGGCACGCACATGCTCACGACCGAGTTTGTACCCAACAGCATTTACACGCGCTACTTCACCCAGGACCTGAACTTCGAGGATTACTGCTACCGCTCTGCCGTGCAGAAGAAATGCCTTCATTCTTATGCGCATCCCGACCGCATGGACGTCTGGTTCAACATGACATTTCTGCCGCTGGGGCCCGACGATGGAAACATCTGCTATTGCACGTACACCATGGAGATCAACTTCGAAGCAAACACCGAGCGCCTCTCGAACGTTTCGGGTGAACTTGCCTCGGCCGTTCTCGAGACCAGTCTGAAGCTCAGCGGCTCTCACGACTTCAGGACGACTATGGACGATGTCATCAAAGATATCCGTGAACTCTGCAAATCGGAATACTGCTGCATTTTTCTCATCGACGAAGCATCGCAAACATGCATGATCCTTTGCGAGGACTTTGCCGAAGGGTCCAAGCTCGAAGATGCCGGAAATATCGAAGAGGTCGATCTCTACGAGCATGCGCAAACGTGGGAAAACACCATTGCGGGCAGCAACTGCCTTGTCGTCAAGAGCGAGCAGGACATGGAGGTGCTCAAGCAGCGCAATCCAACCTGGCAGAAGTCCCTGGCACAGTTCGGCGTCAAGACCATCGTGCTCTTTCCCATCAAGTTCCAAAACGAACTGCTGGGATACATGTGGTCGACAAATTTCGATCCGGAAAACGCCAGCAGAATCAAGGAGACGCTCGAGCTTACGACGTATGTCCTGGGGTTGGAAATCAATTCGCATCAGCTCGTAGACAGGCTGCGCGTGATGAGCTCGAAAGACATGCTGACCGGGCTGCTCAACCGCAACGAGATGAACAACCGCGTCGCCGAGCTTCAAGCGAACGCTCACGGAAGCGATGGCGAGAGCATAGGCGTCGTCTTCGCCGACCTGAACGGCCTCAAGCGGGTAAACGACGTCGGGGGGCACGATGCGGGAGACGAGCTTCTTAGGAACGCAGCGCGTGCGATGCTCGACGTGTTCGACGAAGAAGAGGCGTTCAGGGTTGGAGGAGACGAATTCCTCGCCCTCGTGCTCGGCGCGACGGAAAGCGACGTCGAGAGCAAGGTCGAAGCCCTGCGTGAAGCTGCGAAGAATTACAAAGACGTCGTCTTTGCCATCGGCGGTTGCGTGGCAAAGGACGGCGAGGACGTACACAGGGCGCTGCGCTTGTCTGACGAGCTGATGTATGCGGACAAGAACGCGTACTACAAGGAGCATCCCAAGCAATCGTAAGGGACTGGCGGGTTGCAGGTCACAATACGCGCAACGCCCAGTGAAGGTTACGCATTCGTCAATTGGTCTGTAGGCAGCAGCGAAAGCATCGAGATATATCTTCGACCTGAACGGCGGCACGATCGACGGTAAGACGAGCCTGGTAATTGTCGCCGACGGGGGCGACGTGATAGACATTCCCGAGACACCCGTGCGCGAAGGCTATACCTTCAAATACTGGAAGGGCTCGGAATACTACCCCGGCGATAGGTATATGGTCGAGGACGACCATACATTCACCGCCGTCTGGGAGCCCGCAAGGCAGGATGGAGCGGGCACGCAAGGGGGCGTCTACCGCAACGGCAGCCTGGATGCCAAATCCGTGACGCGCGGGAAGACCGCCAAGACCAGCGATACACTCTCCCCCGCTGTCATCGCTGCCTTGGCTGGGCTTTCGCTTGTATCGCTTGCGGCCGCAGTCGTTGCTGGCAAGCGCCGCAGGCGCGAATAAGATACGGTGAATGAATCACGAGAAACGTCTTGCCTGCTCATTCTGCCTGCCGGTGAGACTGTCTCTTTGGAACACAGCACATAAAGCGTAAAATATGCGGCATGGAAACAATACATTCGTAAAAAAGGAAGGGGGCATGATGAAGAAGGGAATACTGGCCATTGTCGCTTGCGCGGCTTTGGCGGTAAGCCTGATGGTTCCCGCATTCGCCTTTGCCGAGGTAAAGATTGACGACACCGTCATTAACCAGGGCGAAAACGCAGTCGGCGGCGGTACGGCGACCCTGACCGAAACTGTGCTCGACATGGTGAACGTCGTCGTAGATAAGGGCGGTCTCGAGACAGACCAGGACCTCAACATCAACTTCAACGGGGGCAACGAGCTCGAGTGGGTTGCAGCCACTGGCTCTGCCAAGGTCACGGCGAATTTCTGTGGAGAGAACTCGATTGACGAATTCGCGACGGTCGACAATGCCAGCATGACGATTAACGCCAATGGCCAAGCCGATCTCGAGGAAGTCCACGCCTATGACGACTCCAATATCGTCATCAACGTCACCGGCGAGAACAACTTCGAGGAAATCATCGGCTACGACAATGCGAACATCGCGATTCGTGGCACCGACTGTCAGAAGAAAGACATCGTCAACGTCGAAGACCACGAGCTGGCGCTTCTAGTAGCCGAAAACGGCAATCTGACCATCGACCATGTCACCGTTAACCTCAAGGGCTCCGAAGACAACGTCTTCGGCTCCATTGGCGGCGACGCGCTCGTAGACACTTCGAAGATTGCAGGCAAAGACGGCGCATGGACGGCGCTTTTAGCCGGAAAGACCATGCGGATCTCCGAATCGGTCATCGAAACCGTCGACGAGGTGCGTTCCACCGGATTGATGACGATCGAGCATTCCGACGTCAAAGCGAGCAAGCCCAAAACAGAACGGACTATTCCGCCCTACCGCGTGTTCTCCTACACAGGCATCAAGCTCATCGACGAGAAGAACGGTGAAGTCAAAGAGGGCGAACACGACGGCGACAAGGTCTGGTACGTCGATACCGACGACAATGACGGCGAAGACGTCGACCTGAAAGCCGACGGCGAACCAGCGTACTATCGCTGCAATAGCAAGGAGTCGCTACCAAAGGGAATGCCAAAGACGGCCGATGCAAGCAGCCCGTTGTGGCCCATGTTGGCAGGAATCGCATGCATAACCATGGCGGCATATTCTACACGGCGCCGCAAAGAGCATTAGATGCCCCGCCCCCTCGGTTTTCGAAAACCGAGGGGGCGGGGCATCTAATGCTCTTTGCGGCGCCGT
>CACZSV010000139.1 GCA_902783925.1 uncultured Coriobacteriaceae bacterium | reverse complement strand
GATCTGCAGCCCGTTCTTTGTATTTTTAAGTATCGCGAGCACGGCCCGGTAACTGAGCATGACGCCCTTTGGCTTGCCTGTGGATCCGGACGTGTAGATGAGGTACGCGAGGTCTTCGGGCGCAACGTCGAGGTTCGGGTTATCCTCTTGGGTGCACGCGAGCAGCTCCTCGACATCGACGGCGTTCTCGTAATCCGCAACCCGATCCGAGGTCGTGATGACGAGCGGGGCTTGCGAATCGCCCAGAATATGGTTCACGCGCTCTTCGGGATATGCCGGGTCGCACGGAATGTAGGCGCAACCGGCTTTCATAACGCCGAACATCGCCATGATGACGCGTGACGTGCGCGGCAAGAGCAACGCCACGCGGCTGCGCTGGGGAACACCCCGTGAAACGAGCGCATGCGCGATGCGATTGGCCTGCGCGTTCAGCTGCGCGAACGTGAAGCTGCCATCTGTTGCGACAAGGGCCATTGCATCGGGCTTGTGCTGCGCCTGGAGCTCGAGCCCTCCATGATAGGTCGCGAAATCGGCAGGACCGGTAGCTGTTTCGTGGAAACCGTCGAGCATGGCGCGGCGCGCGTCGTCGATAAGATCAAGCGAACGCACCGGCTCATCGGGATAGTCGACGAGCTTCTCGGCAGCGATGGCGATCGAGCGCGCAAAGCCCTCGATGAACTCCTCGGTGTACAACGCGTCGTTGTAGTGCACCACGATGCTCGGCGTATCTCCTGCGTATTCGATTTTCACCGTGCATTTGAATTTTGCGACATCGGACTCGAGGCTTTCGACCTCGAGCAGCCCCGGTATGCCATTATCCTCGATGACACCGAGCTGATACTCGTACATGACCTGCGGCGTGAAGCCAAAATCGCCTGCAACGTGCGCAAACGGATAGCGTTCGTTGGCAAGGGCATCGGAAAGAGCCGAAGCCGAACGCTTCAGGAAATCCGCACGCGATTCGTCGGCGACTTCGACCACGAGCGGCAAGGTGTTCACGAACATGCCAGCCGTACGAAGCGCGCGCACGTCGGAGCGCCCGTTGCTGATGGTAGTCAGATACACACGCCGGTCGTTAGCGTAGCGCGACAGCGCATAGGAGGTAGCTGCCAGCATGAACCCCGCAGGTGTCACGCCCTGCTTCTGGCACGCTTGCTCGACTGACGCCAGATCGAATGCCGCCGAAGCGCTCTTGCGATGCCCTCGCTCCTCGCGACCCGATTTATCAGCGGGCAGCTCGGTAGCGCTCTCGAAGTCCTCGAAGAGCTGCGCGATGCGCTCACGGGTCTCGGCAAACTCCTCCGATTCGGCATAGGAGCGCTCATCGCGCGCATGGTCGGCGAACGTGTAGCTTTCCATCGCGACCTCGGCGCCGTCGAGCGCCTCGCGCAGGTCGTTCAGGAAGACACCCATCGAGGAGCCGTCGAAGGCAAGGTGGTGGAAATCGGTGAGCAGGCACGTGCGCTCGGGCGTGGTCGCCACGGCAAAACGCGCGAGCGGCCCGGTCGCCAAGTCGAACGGCCGCACGAATGAATTGCGATAGACTGCAAGCTCCTCTTCGCTGCAGCTCACACGTTCAATCTTCACGGGCGCATCACTCGAAACGAGCGTGACATCTTCGCCTTCTTGCACAAAGCGCGCTGAAAGTGTTGGGTGAGCCGCTACGACGCTCGCGATTGCCTTTGCAAGCATATCGGGGCTAGTAGACATATCGAAGACAAGCATCGCCGGGATGTTATATGCAAGCGAATCGGGCGCTTTGAGACATTCGTAGTACACGCCCGTCTGCGCAAACGTGAGTGGCGCCTTGAACTCAGCGGAACGACTCTGCTCGCCCGTCGCGGCACCCGTCACGCCGTCACCTGACATCCAGGCGTTCAGGATCGCGTTTTCGAGCGTGACGACCGATGCATCATCGGGCAGCTCCTTTGCGTGAATGGACACGCCGAATCTCTTGTAGACGAGCGAAAGCAGCCTGATGCTCTGAATAGACGTCAGCCCGCAACGCACGAGCGGCACGGTGACACCAAAGCCGCTCGTGCCGATGACCTGTTCGGCTATGGCGAGCAGCTCCTGTTCGAGTGCGTTCAGCGTACGCGGTGCGTCGTCCGCAAGCTCATCCGCGTCGCCGACGAGTTCCGGCTCGGGCAGAGCACGGCGGTTCACCTTGCCGTTCTGGTTTAGCGGAATGCGATCTATCTGCATGATGGAAGCAGGCACCATGTATGGCGGCTTACGTTCGCGGATGAAATCGCCAAGCGCCTCGGCGCTGATGGGTTCGTCAGCCACGATGTAGGCCGCGACGTATTTTCCGCCGCTCGGGTGGTCGAACGCCGCAATGGTGGCATCGCGCACGCCAGGATAATCGCGCACGACGGCCTCAACCTCGGTGAGCTCGATGCGAAAACCGCGAATCTTTACCTGACCGTCGCGCCGGCCAATGAACTCGATATTTCCATCGCGCATATAGCGCACCACGTCGCCGGTACGATAGAGCGGCGCGTAATCGCCTGTGTCGAAGGGATTGACACCGAACGCTTCGGCCGTCTTGTCTGGCCGGTTCAGGTACCCATCGCCAACCTGGGGCCCGGCAACCCAGAGTTCGCCAGCTGCGCCGACGGGCACGCGATGACCGGTGGCGTCGACAATATAGCCCTTCATGTTCTCGATTATCTTGCCAATGGGAAACGCCTTTTCGCCACCCTCCAAGCGATACGAAGTCACGAGAATGGTCGTCTCGCTCGGACCGTATACGTTGAAGATGGCCGGACCTTCGGGCACATCAAAGGGAACGAGCGCCTCGCCGCCCATGCTGAGGTACTGAAGCGTAGAGCATTCGCCGTCAATCGCGAACTGGCGTCCCACCTGGGTCGTCATGAACGCGTGTGTCACGCCGTTGCGTTCGAGATAGGCGCCCATGCTCATGAGATCGAGGCGAATTTCCTCGGGAACAATGACAATTGCCGCCCCACAGGTGAGCGCCGGGTACATGTCCATCATGCAGGCGTCGAAGCCATAGCTGGCGTAGGCACCCACACGGTGCGTGGGGCCGAGCGCATAGTAGCGGTGGTACCAGTTGATAAAGCACACAAGGTTGCGATGCGTGAGGCGCACGCCCTTGGGAACGCCCGTCGTGCCGCTCGTGTACAGCAACACAAACAGGTCCTCAGGCTCAGGCTTGTGTTGTACAGGGAGACTCTCCTTTCGACGCAAACCGTCTAAGTCGTCGCCCTGAGCATCAATGAAGAGGACTTCGCCAGCGTAATCAGTGATGAGCGGCCGCAACTCTTCAGTCGTCACCAAAAGCTTCGCGCCCGCATCGCTCACCATGAAGTTCAGCCGCTCAGGCGGATACGTGGGGTCGAGAGGCTGATACGCGCATCCCGCTTTGAGTGCGCCAAGCGAGACAAGCGGCATCCAGAGCCCACGTGGCACCAAGACCGAAACAACATCGCCACGCCCAATGTCTTTGCTCGCAATGTAGGCTGCAATATGTTCGGTCTGCTCATCGAGCTCTCGATACGTCAGACGGCTATCTTCGTACACGACTGCCACATTATCGGGATACGCCGCAGCCGCCGAAGCGAACAGCGAGACAACCGTCTGCGATTGGTCATAGGGAACGACCGTGTCATTGAAAGCGTCGAGCCCTGAAAGCTGCGCTTCGTCAACAAGCTCAATATCCACAACGCGCTCGCAGGTCAGCATCCCGCGAACGATGCAACCATACGTCCTTGCCATATCGGTAACGTACGCATCGGAATAGCGGTTGCGCTGATATTCCGCCCTCAACACCAAACCGTCTGTACCGGCGAACACCTGAAAATCGAGTGCGCTTCCGGTGGCGTTGCTCTCGAGCATAATGCGTTGGAAGGGCGCGCCACAGACAGTGCCCAGCGCAAGGTAGTCGCCTTGATAGGCAAACAGTACATCGCTCGACACATCGGCAATGCCCGAAACCTCCGCAAACGAGAACAGATCATTGGTCATCGAGGCCATAACCTGCTCTTTCACCGCCCGCAAGTAATCGGCGACGCGTGTGTTCGCATCCCACGAGCAATACACCGGCAGCGTTTTCACCATCATGCTCACAGTGCGTGCAAAGCGCATATCGGATCTGCCGTTGTAAATCGTGGCGAATAGCGACTCATCCAAGTTCGTATATGCGCCCAGCAGCTTGCCGAATGCGGAGATTGCAAATACGTTTTCGGTGATGCCTGCACGTGCGCAGAAACGGCTCAGTATTCCCGCGTCAATACCGAGCGGCATCTCGAGCGTTGCATAGTCTATTGTATCTTCATCGCAATCGGGAATGGGCGTACTATCAAGGTCGAGACCGCCAAAAGCCTTCTCGTAGTACGCCTTTGCATCGTCGTAGGCACTCGTAGAGCGGGCCTGTGCCTCCTCCAGCGCGATGTCGAAGCCGGTAAAGGGCTCGGGCTCGACCGCCTGTCCAGCATACGCGCGGTCAACGTCGTCCATGAACGCACGCATCGACGTACCGTCGTAGATGATGTGATGGAAGTCCGTGAACAGATATAACTCGTTTGGCGTGCGGATGACCCGTATGCGGAAGAGCGGGCCTTCATGCAAATCGAACGGCTGAATAAAGTCTTGTTTTGCGGCTTCGAATTCGGCCTCGGACATCTCCTCGACCGCCTGGCTGTACACCGCGGTGCCAGGCACCATGAGCGCTGTGCCCTCGGCATTCTCTTCTATATGCAGCTTCACAAACGAATGCGCCTCGACCGCTGACTCAAGAGCGCGCGCTAGTTTGCCCGCATCAAGCGCAGAATCGAGCTTGAGCAGCACCGGGTTGTTATAAACTGCCTCACCGGCACGCGCCATGCTTTCCGCGTAGATACCAAGCTGCGTCTGCGTAAGCGGCGTCGGCTGATCGGGCTCGCGGCTCACCGTGGCGCTCGGAACCGCGCCCTCGATCGCTGTAGCAATTTTGCGAGGCGTGCGCTCGGTCGACACGATCTTGGTCGTGAGCGGCAGGCCTTCACAGAGCTGCTGCAGTTTCATGACACGAACGCTGTCACCGCCGAGCAAGAAGAAATCGTCGTCGATGCCAACGCGCTCGAGCCCGAACAGCTCTGCATACGCCTCACAAAGCGTGCGCTGCGTTGGCGTTTCCGGTTCGACGTAATCGCTGCGCAGCTCACTGGCATCGGGCGCAGCGAGCACCTTGCGGTTCACCTTGCCGTTTGGAAGCAAGGCGAATTCGCGCACGCTCACGAAAAACGACGGCACCATATACGGGGGTAAGGTGCGCGCAAGCTCGTCACGCAGGGCATCGCCATCTGCCTCTCCCGTAAAAAACGCGCACAGATATTGGCTGCCCGTGGTGTTTTCAAACGCTTTCACAACCGCCTGTTCCACGCCTTCGAGCCTGCGTATGGCGTTTTCCACCTCGCCAGGCTCGACGCGCTGCCCATTAATCTTGGCCATCCAGTCCTTGCGGTTCACGTACACCAAATTGCCATCGGGCAACTGGCGCAAAATATCGCCCGTATGCAACCAGCCGCCGCGGTACAGCTCGGCTGTACGCTCTGGATCTTTGTAATAGCCCTCACAATAATGCCCGCTCAGGCAGAATTCGCCTTCTTCGCCGGGCTCGACGGGGTTACCGTCTTCGTCGAGCAGGCACCACTTCTCTTCTGGCTTGCCAACGGGCGTGGTGTCATAGGGCTGCGTCACGTTGAACCCGCACACCGTCCCGCCCGTCTCGCTCATGCCATAGCAATTCATGAGCTTGTAGCCATCGCGCCCGCACTGGCCGCTCAAGCGTTCACTTCCCGTGAACACGAGCTTAAGCGTCTCAGCGCGGTTATGGAAATTTGCAAGCATGGAGGGGCTCAAGAACGTGAAGGTGACGCCATGCTCAACAAGATAATCTTCAAAGCGACGTATATCGCGATACGTCTCTGGGTCAACAAAGTGGAGCTGACCACCCTCTTTGAGCACCTTAAAGCACGTGAGCGACGCAACAAAATACATCGGCGCACCCATTGCCCACACCTCATCGGGTGAATACTTCAGTCCCACCTTCGACGTGTGCTTCACTGCGAGGCCGCCAAAGGTATGCAAGATGCCCTTCGGATTGCCGGTCGAGCCACTCGTGTAGATGAGCAGCGCGGGAATCTCTTCGGGCGGATAATCGGGCACACCGCTTTCAAAACGCACCGGATCGGTTGCCGCTATCTCGTTCCAGGCGGCTTCGTCGATGACGAGCGGGGAATCGCAATGCTCGCAAATGTAGGCAATGCGTTCGGCAGGAAAAGAAGGGCCCATTGGCACGGCGGTATGGCCCGCTATCCACGAGCCGATTTCTGCGGCGAGGTATTCGACCGACGAAGGCAAGATCACTGGTATGAAAGAATGCTCTGGCAGCCCTTTCGCATCGATCCATGCAACGACACGGCAGACGAGCTCGCGCAGTTCATGGTATGTCGTTGATCGCTCGGCACCACGGTCGACCACAGCCGGATATTCCGCGTATGTATCAAACGCCTCCCAGAGAGGCTCTAGGTACTCGTTTCGCATGGCGCTTCCTCCTCGTTCTGCTTTAACACTTCCAGCACCGTCTGATTCATATCAATCGAGCGGCTGTGTCGCACGCTCGTCACAATCGCCAACATCATCTGAATGCCCTCATCTTGGACATCGGGGCAGGTCGGGTCAAAGGGGGCACCGTTGTCGCGCAACGATACCTGCACAAGCTTTGGCAAATCGCTCACGATGATGTCGAACAACACATTGCGCCCCTGATTGTGCTCGCTTGACGCAGCATTTGCCACCATCTCCTCGACACCGATGGCCGCGCGCATAGCTGCAAGTGGCTCGACGCCGCATTGATCGAGCGCACCTTTCACGCTGCGCGCAATGCCAGCCGCATCGACATCCGATGCGGGAACCGTCGCCTCGAACACGACTTCGCGGGGCATCTCGGGAATCAAAAGAATGCTCGTGGTTCCGAGCTTGCGCTTTAGATGCAGCGCAAGCACCACCACAACGCACAGCGCCAGGGTTTCTGCAAGAACAAACGCCAGCACCGACCCGAGCAGGCCGAGCGTATGGGTCAGCAGATAGATAAGCGGCAGGTACAAAACGAGATTCTCGCACAACGTGAGCGTCATGGCCGCCTTACGCTGCTGAATGGTGTTGTAATAGTACGTCATGACGTAATTGATGGCGAGGGGAATAAAGCCGAGCGCGTACAGACGCAGGAGCCAATCGCCGCCCTCGATGCCCTGCGGCACGAAGAGGCGAACGATGTGCTCGGGGAACAGCCATATTACGACGACGATCACGCCCACGCACGTCATCACGATGCGAAACACCGAACCCATGAGCAGGCGGAGCCCGTTGAAGTCGCGCTCGCCGTACAACACGCCTTCCATGGGCATGGCAGCTTGTCCGCCAGCCGCGAAAAACGCGACGGCAAGCAGCTGAATGTTGCCGCATACCGTGAGAAGCGCGATTCCGGTCACGCCGACCGCATCGCCGACGACGTAATTCAAGAACAGCAGCGATATACATGCGAAGAGCATGCGCAACGAGCTGGGCATGCCGTTTTTGAAGAGAGCGGGTACCTGCTCTTTTGCGAGCCCACCAAGACGAACCAACTTGAGCGTCCTATATGGCCAGCGCAAATAGAATAGCGAGAGCAGCACGGCCACGAGCATGCCCGCGTCGGTTGCGAGCGCCGAGCCTTCAACGCCCAGCCCCAAGACGCCCATGAACAGCAAGTCGAACACCACATTGGCAACGCCGGCAATGGCCAGCACCACCGACGAGAGCTTGATGCAGCCATCGGCGCGCAAGAGAAGCGCCATGGCCGAAGCCAAGATGTAGACGGGGCTCGCTACAGCAACGATACATAAAAATGTAGACGTATAGGGCACCGTGGCGCTATCAGAGGTAATAAGGCGCGCCAATGGTTCGGCAAAAGGCGCGACCAAAAGAGCGAACGCGATTCCCAGTGCGATGCTAAGAACGATAGTGAGGGTGAAGGCATTATCCGCAGCTTTTTCGTCACGCCGGCCTATCGCAATTGAGACGAGCGTGGCACCCCCAACCCCAACGAGCATGGAAATGACATTGAGGATGTTTACGATCGGCGAGGCGACACGCACACCCGACATGGGGACCGGCCCGAGCAACTGTCCCACGATTATAGTGTCGGTGACGATGGTCACCTGCAAGAGAATCGTCGCCGCTACCGAGGCCACAAAGAACTTGCGGTATTGTCCCGCAACCGTCGCCGAAGAACGAGTGTAATCATGCCCTTCCAAAAAGCGTCTCCCCCGCTTCAAAGCATGCTCTTTCTCATACATAAGTATTGTAACTGAACAAGTCAGCAGGTCGGAGGGCGTAAACAACACAGGTTGCGACTTAACACGAGATTCTTCGACTCCACTCGCCCTTCGGGCTCGTTTTCGCTGGCATGGGGGCGTCGCGCTCGCTCGGAATTGATACCATGTGGGATGCACGGCCGCGGAAGCGCACCTTCTGGGGTTTCGGCCAAAGGTGCATGGATCGCAGAGCCCGGGCCGCTCACCTTCTGCCGTTCCGGGCAAAGGTGCACGGGCTTCCCTATCGGAGCCGTACACCTTCTGGTGTTCCGGCCAAAGGTGCACGGATCGCAGAGCCCGGGCCGCTCACCTTCTGCCGTTCCGGCCAAAGGTGCACGAGCTTCCCTATCGGATCCGTACACCTTCCGGTGTTTCGGCCAAAGGTGCATGGATCGCCCGGCCGCGGACGTGCACCTTCTGGGGTTCCGGCCAAAGGTGCACGGGCTTCCCTATCGGAGCCGTACACCTTCTGGTGTTTCGGCCAAAGGTGCACGGATCGCAGAGCCCGGGCCGCTCACCTTCTGCCGTTCCGGCCAAAGGTGCACGAGCTTCCCT
>CACZSV010000138.1 GCA_902783925.1 uncultured Coriobacteriaceae bacterium | reverse complement strand
CACGTTCGTGCGCAGCTCCTTTCCGCGTTTAACGCTCTCTTCCTTGACGTGTGTCTCGCCTTGACTCAGACTCTCAATCATCCTTTCGCGTAAACCCATGCGTCTTTCCCTTCTCGACATTGCAGTGTTGCATTACATGCTCTGTTTCTATTCTAATACCCTCGAGTGTGCAAAATGCCGCGATATCGCCATTATCATACTGCTGTCTAGTAAAGCAGACCGAACAAATGGTAAAGCCCGTCTTGTTCTTCGAAGCTGTCACTTTTTTGATTGTTTTCCCACATTTGGCTTTACAGACTGCGGCGTTGGGTCTATACCGTCTTGGAACGTTTTTGTAGGTAGATAGGACCTGATATACATGTCTGCTCTTTTTGAGGCAATTATGCTCGTATGCTTTGGCCTTTCGTGGCCCATTAACGCCGCAAAAGCCTGGAAAGCTGGCACAGCCGCCGGCACGTCGTGGATGTTCCTCGCACTCATCACCTTTGGATACATCGCGGGTATCGCCGCCAAGTTCGTGGGCAACGATATCAACTGGGTGCTTATCGTCTATTTTGCAAACCTCATCGCGCTCATTGCGAACTGGATTATCTTTGCCCGAAACGTCGTTCGCGACGGAAAGCGACATGCGGCGAGCGAGGAAGGAGCAGCTGCGTAACGCGACGCCATAAGGCACAACGGACACAGGCAAGCCCAGGATTCATTTTGGGCGTTTTCGCCCTCTGCCGTAGGGGCGGCCTTTAGGCCGCCCGAATGGGAACGTCCCGCTCATTCATCCCTCGACTCACCGCTGCAAATTAGCATGGGCATTTTCGCCCTCTGCTATAGTGGTTATCCTAGAACGTTGTGCGCACGACTGACTGGACGGAAAAACCCATAATGGGAATGGCGGCGGGCCTTTTCTTCCCTCGTAGATGAGGAGCCATCATGCAAAGCGTCGATTTCAAAAATGCGCGGCTTTCACGACTCGGATTCGGCGCCATGCGCCTGCCGCAGCGTGATGACAACACCATTGACGAAGCCAAGACCCAAGCGATGGTCGATTACGCAATCGAGCATGGTGTGAACTACTTCGACACCGCTCACCCCTACCTCGGTGGATATTCAGAAATCGTGCTTGGGCGCTGTCTGGCTAAGCATGAACGCAGATCGTACTATTTGGCGACGAAATACCCAGGCCACCAGATTGCGGATAGCTATGACCCCGAGGCAATCTTCGAGGAGCAGTTGCGCAAATGCGGCGTGGATTACTTTGACTTTTATCTATTGCACAACATCTACGAGAACTCGATTGACGTCTACATGGATCCGCGCTGGGGCATCCTCGACTACTTTAACGAGCAGAAAGAAAAAGGTCGCATCCGCTACTTGGGATTCTCGACGCATGGGCGCATCGAGACCATCGAGAAATGGCTCGATTATGCGGGAGAGCACATGGAGTTTGCGCAGCTGCAGGTGAATTACCTGGACTGGTCGCTGCAAAACGCGAAGGAAAAATGCGACCTGGTATCGAGCTGGGAGCTTCCCGTAATTGTGATGGAACCCATCCGTGGGGGCACGCTCGCCAACATAAGCGCCGAAGCCCGCAAAGAGCTCGAAGTATTGCGGCCTGGCGAATCGCCCGCTGCATGGGCGCTTCGTTGGTGCATGAACCGCGATGTTGCGGTCATCTTAAGCGGCATGTCCAGCTTCGAGCAGCTTGCGGAAAACGTGGCAACGTTCGATGCGGCTGTACCGCTTTCGGATGCTGAAGAGCAGGCGCTTTACGCCATCGCCGATTCCATGCGTGACGATATCCCCTGCACTGCATGCCGCTATTGCACCGATAGTTGCCCTGAGAAGCTCGATATCCCCACGTTGCTGGATTACTGCAACGACATGCGTGTTGCAAAGAACTTTACTACGGGTATGCAGATTGAAGCACTGGCAGAAAACAGGCGGCCTGGCGCATGCACGGCCTGCAATGCATGTACAGCCATGTGCCCGCAAAACATCGATATACCTTTGCACATGAAGGAACTCGCCGAGATATTCGACTCCATACCACGCTGGGCCGACTTGAGCCGAAAGCGCGCCCAAGAGGCCGAGCGCCTGAGAAACACGCGCTCGTAGGGAGACCGATCTGAACCTCGGGATCCTCCCCATGAGCCTCTAGCTGCATTCACCAGATGCTCTCGTGGGGATTAGATTGGCTGAGGCGTACGGACCCGACGCCATGGCTAGGCGTTCATTCATCTATCCAAGATTGCAACATTTCGGACGTCACCGATGGGTTCTTAGCCACTCCCCCACGGACAAGATCATCCTCGTCCCGAGCGAGCTCGCGCAGCAGCCCCGTCGGCGTGGAGGGGTTCCTCGCCGCAGCTCCACGGACAAATTCGTCCTCGTTCCGGGTGAGGTCTCTGCGCCCATGAAATATGCCGTGTGGGAAAAGCAGACGCACCGAACAGTTGCACGCTGTCCGGATATGAAACGGAAGCCACGTCGCGAAGCGGCGCGGTAGTCCGGTCAAAACATGCGCTTCCGGACCCACGTGCCGAAGGCGCGCGGAAGTCGGAAGCCCCTCGACTGAGCGGACGGAGGTGGATTCGCGAGCGGCGGATGACGGCGACAGGGAGCGGGAGCGAGAGCGAAGCGCGGCGCGGCTCCCCGGTCTTCACGCCGGCAGCTTCGTGAGCGGTTGGGAGCTATTGGACGGCCCCTCGCAAATGTTCGCATAGAATTTGCAAATATGGCAGGGCTATGAGCCCTGCCATATTCCGGAATCCTCAAATTGCTGGCAAGCTTTTCAATGAGACAGGGCCATGAGCCCTGTCTCATTATTCATTTACCCCAGGGGAATCATCTTATACAGCGTTACGCGCCCAATGTTCTGGTCGCTTTCCGTGGCATCGACATTGGCGACCTCGCGCTCGACGTAGCCCTCGGCGTCGAACCACAGGTGGTACTTCTTGCCTTCCACCTGGCGGAACCAGAAGTCACCGAACTCGTCGGTCGTGGTCTTGAAGACCTCGGCCTCGGGGTTGCCCTCCTCCTGCATGGTGACGGTGGCGCCGATGATGACCTCGTCGATCATGGGGTCGATCACCTGGCCGGCAACCCAGCGCTTGGGAAGGTTCAGGTAGTACACGTTTGACTTCGGGTCGAGCTTTTCGGCCTTCGCGATCTCGTCGGCGAAGTCGGACTCGTCGCCGAAACGCAGGCCACCCACGGCGCAAGCGTCGACGCAGCGCGGCACCGTCCAACCGTCGTCGAGGAGATGCGCGCAGCCCGTGCAGCCCTGCGGGATGTTCAGCTCGGCGTTCCAGTACACGCCCTCGAACTTCTCGGCGATGTCCTCGCGGCCCTTCGCCTTCTCGGGGTCGATGACCACCAGGCCGTCCTCGCGTTCCATCAAGACCTCGGGCGCGTACTCGCGCAGGCCTTCGGTCTGCGCGCCGATCAGCGGCATGTAGGTCATGTTGACCTTGGGCACGCTGCCGTGCACCTCTTGCTTCACCTGGCACCAGAACTGGCCGGTGTCGGGCTGCTCGGCCGCGTAGGGCAGCCAATTCGTTCCGCAATGCTCGTCCTTGCAGGCGATCTGGCAGTTGTGGCAGCCGTTGCAGCGGTTCACGTCCACCAGGAAAATCTTCTTCGACATTGTCGTCGTCCTCTCTCGTAGCCCAAAGAGGAGTATCCTCTTTGGTTGGGGCCCAAAGAGGAGTATCCTCTTTGGGCTGCCGGCTCTACAGGTTACGCTTTCACGATCCTAGCGCTTGCGACCAGGCCGCACTCGGCGTCGTAGTCGCGGTTGAACTGCTCGGGGTACTGCTCGGCCAGCGCTAGCACGTCGACCTTCTCGATGTTG
>CACZSV010000137.1 GCA_902783925.1 uncultured Coriobacteriaceae bacterium | reverse complement strand
GCCCGCCCCTACGAGTCTACGAGCCCGCCGCTAAGCTATGCGAGGTGCGCGAGCGAGGAAGAATCTGCAGTTATGGCAGGCCTCTTTTCGCGTTGCGCCAAAGTCGACGTCGTAGGCATCGAGCATTTCCATGCCGCTTGCGCGTTCGTACCATGTCCGGTCGCACAATGTATATCTGCAATCCCGGGGGCAGACTCCCGTTGCGTTGTGCGGGCAATCGGGGGCGAGCATCCCCTTGCATCCTCGTTCTTCCCAGCAATGCATGCATATCCCCCTAAAACCCTAGTGCAGTCATAACCAGGTACCCCACAGTCAGCGCGAGAACTACGACGATGAGTATCCAGAGCAACACGGTTAGCAAGCGTCGGTTGACGTATTTGCCCATGATGCGCTTGTCGGAGAGTATCTGCACCATGAAGATGAGCACGACTGGCAGCAGAACGCCGCTCACGAACTGCGCGACGAGCATGATGCCGATGAGGTTGACGTCGGGGATGAGCGTCACGATGACGGCGACGACAATCATGGTGGTGTAGATGCCGCGGAACACGGGGGCTTCGTGCCAAGAACGGTCGACGCCGCGCTCCCAGCCAAACGCTTCGCAGATTGCACTTGATGCGACAAGAGGAACGACGCACGACGCAAGGAAGCTTGCGGCGACGAGCCCCACGCCAAAGAGCAACGTTGCATATTCGCCAGCAATAGGCGTGAGCGCTGATGCAGCGGCTGCGGCGCTGTCCACGTCCACGCCTTGTGCATGCAAGACAGTGCCTGTGGTGATGATGATGAAGCCGGCGACCGCGCATGCCACAACAGCACCGCCAATCGCATCGACGCGTTCGAGATGGAGCTCGTCGGGCGTGACACCTTTGTCAACCACGTTGTTCTGCGTGAGGAATATCATCCATGGTGCAATGGTAGTGCCAACGGTGGCGATAACCAAGCTCACGAAGGTGGGGTCGTTTTCGAAATGGGGGATTATCGTGGAAATAGCGACTTCTCCCCAGTCGGGCTTGGCGAGAAACGCCGCGACGATGTAGGTCACGAACACACAGCTGATCGCCAGGAACACCTTCTCGACGCGTTTGTAGCTTCCTCCCATGACAAGGAGCCAAACGACAATACCTGCGACTGGCACTGAAATATACTTGCTCACGCCAAAGAGCTCCATGCCAGCGGCGATGCCCGCAAATTCGGAGAGCGTCGCCGCGCTGCTCTCTATGAGCACGGCGATCATCGCAAGCGTGGTGAGTCGCACGCCAAACTGTTCGCGAATGAGCGACGCCAGTCCCTTACCGGTGACGGCGCCCATACGCGATGCGCTCTCTTGGACGATAGCAAGCATCAAGGCCATGATGGGAATAATCCATAGTGTCCCATATCCGAACTTCGCGCCGATGGTCGAGTACGTCGAGATGCCGCCCGCGTCGTTTCCCGCCATTGCGGCGACGACACCTGGTCCAAGCGCTGCAAGCACAAGAACCACACGGCCGCGCTTTTTGCCAGTGCGTGCTGCTTGTTGCATTTGCTCTGTTGGTTGCTTGTTCTGCATGTCTTCGACGGTCACCAGATTCTAGCTATTCAGCATGAAGATGAGCACGCCAATGACAATGAGTAGCGCAACGATGATGCCGATGACCCAGGGGCTCGTGATGGATCGCTGCTGCAGGTCTTCCTCATGCTCTTCTTCCATGACGTCCATTGCGTCGTCGACGGTGACGACGCCCAGAATAATGCCTTGCTCATCGACCACGGGCAGCGCGAGCAGATCATACTTGGCAATCATTTGCGCGCACTCTTCCTGGTCGAGCTCGGGTGTTGTTGTTATGAGCTCCTTTGTGCTGATGTCGCCGAGCGGCGTTTCGGGTTTTGCGATGACGAGCTCACGCAGGCTCAGCACGCCTGTGAGTACGTGGTTGTCAGAAATCAGATACAGGTAGTGGATGCTCTCCTGGTCTTCGTCCATGGCACGAATGGCGCTAACGGCATCCTGCACGGTGAGGTCATCGTTCACGGCGAGGAAGTCTGTGGTCATGATACCGCCGGCGGTCTCTTCCTTATAACCGAGCAAGGCGCGAACGGACGCTTCTTCCTCCATGCCCATGAGCTTGAGGAGCTTTTCCGCCTTGTCATAGGGAAGATCGCCGATGATGTCTGCAGCGTCATCCGGGTCCATTTCGTTGAGGAGCGCAGCACCGCGGCTCGTCGACATATCATCGATGACATCAGCTTGGAATTCGTCTTCGAGCTCGCTGATTGCGTCTGCTGCCTGCGTGGTGTCGAGTTGCTCGAAAACGGCCTGTCGCTGTTGCGGGTCGAGCTGCTCGATGATGTCGGCGACATCTGCCGGGTGCATATCTTGCAGGCGTTTGTGGCTTACGGAGAGCTTGATCTGCGACATGTCGCGCTCAAGAAGTTCCATGTAGTTCCATGCTATCAGGCGCTCTTTGAGAGGATGACCGAGTCCCTTCGCGACGGCCGCAACAGCCTTTTCGACAAATGGGGCGATACCCCAAAGAAGGCCGCGGATGCCCGTTTCTGCACCCAACAGGCGCAGGCCCTTGGGGCTATCGGAGAGCTTCAGGTCGTTCACGCGCACGACCTTCATGCCCTGCGTATCGACAATCTGCTTATCGAGCAGGTCGCGTGCGAGCAGGACTTCGGTGGGCTGCAGGTAGCTAAAGCGTATGTCCGAAGAAGGCACGTTGAGATGTACGCTGTCGCCATCGTACGACTCGACGTACTTTCTCCAGGAAATCATGAAGGGGGTCTTGCGCGGGCCGATAAACGCGAGCGAAGTTACGCGGGGAAACACTTCTCCCGTTGCAATTGCCAAATCGCTTATGACGCCGATTTGCTCGCCTGTTTTGTCATAGACAGGCTGCTTGAGAATTTGACGCAGGTAAATCATTCAAGAGTTCTCCTCTTTTACGGGCATGCACCTACCGGGCCGCCCAGGAGGAGGACCGGATAAGGCTAACTACTGTGAGGTCGAGATTTCACAGAGTTCCTTTCTCCTAGACTTAAACGAATCGCGTCTGGCGGAGAGATGGGGATTCGAACCCCAGATAGGGCTATCTAACCCTATACTCGCTTAGCAGGCGAGCGCCTTCAGCCAACTCGGCCATCTCTCCGTACCATTTCGACGCAAAACGGAATGATAGCATAAGCTGCTGCGTGGAGCGATGAATGTTTTGCGCAGTTTGTTCGCATCGAATACTTTGAGTGCCAACAGCTTGGGCAGCCGCATCACGGCCAGCAGAACGTGCAATCGCAAGAAACAATCTGCAGTAATGGGTTGCTCTGTTAATCGAGGGGGTTTCCCGGATGCATGGCAGCCTTCATGCGCTGCCATGCGATTCGTTTGGCATCTTGGTCGTCGAGGCAGTCGATAAAATCCGGTACCGCAACAAGCGTGTATCCAGCGCGATGTGCCGGATTGTCCGAAGAAAACGCTTCGCGATCGAGCTCGAACGCGTGCCTCAGCGCTTCAATCGAGGTATCGTCTATGGCGATAACGCTCCAAGGATCACGACCGAAAATATAGCTACGCAAATCGCCTGTATCTGCAAGCTCGATAATCTGGCAGCCGTCAGCATATCCGAGCGCTTGCGCAGCCGACTGAAGGGCAGAAGCGGCACGGACGGGCACCGCCTGTTTGGTCAGTACAATCAGGGTCGTGTCCTGTGGTTTTTCCACTGTGCGGCTAGACGACGGTTACCGTGACGCCGTTATCGGCGTCGTCGCGATCGATCGCATCCTGCGCCTCGTCGAGCATTTCGCGGATGTCGTCGAGCGCGTTTTGGATTTTCTGCAGCTGCTTGGACGAACGCTCCATCTGGCCGTTGTCAGCAAGATGGTACATACGGTGCGTCCAGCGACGGGTCAATGCAATGGCCTCGTCGATCTGGGTGACCGTATCTTTAAGCTGTTGCGTATTAACGCCATTTGCGCACATAAAAGCCTCCGATGAATTCACACGTTTTTCGCGGAAGTATTACCGCAGTATGTGGGTTAAAGCCTATCACCAAATTGCATTGTCTGCACGACATCTCTGCAAGCGGTTTATTTCCATCTAAACCTCTGTCACACGTCTTCGCTGAATACAAGCTCGACAGCTCGAAGGTTCATCTCGTGATACGCGGGCTTAACGCGTTCGCGAATTGCCTCTTCGAGTTCCTCGCGTGAAATGCCGAGCGCTTCGTTTTTCACCGCAGCAGCAAGCAAGACGATATTGAGCGCTTTTGCCGATCCTGCCTCCTCACAGATGCGCGAGCCATCGACCTCGATAACATTTGCATCTGGCAGTTTTCTCAAGTAGTTGAGTGCTTCGGATCCGTCATATTCGATGTCATGCAACGCAGCGGTTGGCGGTTGCGATGCCTGAGTGTTGACGATAATGGTACCGCCGGGAGCAAGGTAATCGATGCACCGCACAGCCTCGCCAGGCTCAAATGCTATGAGCGTATCGGCGTGGCCTTTAGGGACGAGCGGAGATTGGGGACGTCCACCGCGGACATGGCTTGCGACCGAGCCGCCGCGTTGCGCCATGCCGATGGTTTCCGCTGTTTTGACATGCTCATTTCGCGAAAGCAGCACCTGGGCGATCAGGCGCGAGGCGAGAACGTTTCCCTGCCCGCCAACGCCGCAGATGATGCAGTTTAAGCTCTTGCTCATCGGGCACCTCCTCGCGTCAGCGCATCTGTGGGGCAGATTTGGCAGCAAAGTTCGCAGCCGTAGCAAAGGGATGCGTCGACTGCAACATGTTTGTCTTCGACGATGAGGGCGGGGCAGCCAATCTGCTTGATGCACGCACGGCAATCAATGCAGGAGTCGATGTCGAAATTGGCGGGAAGATGTTTGGGGGGCTCGACGTAAATGCAGGGCGATTTGAAGATAATCGCGCGGACGCCTGTTTTGGCGATGGCTTCCCTGACTGCCGTCTGCGCTGCATGCAAATCGAGGGGGTTCACGGTCACGTAGTCAACGCCGATAGCATCGAGAATGCGCGGGATGCTCATAGCGGCGCCATCGATACCCATCATGGTATGGCCCGTGCCCGGGTGGGGCTGATGGCCCGTCATCGCCGTTGTCGAGTTATCGAGAATGCAGACGATAATGTCATGCTTATTGTACACAGCGTTGATAACGCCGGTAATGCCGCTTGCAAAGAAAGTGGAATCTCCGATAAAGCTGAAGGCGAGCGTATCAGGCTCGACCGCCTTGATTCCCTGGGCAACGGTTATATCTGCACCCATGCACAGGCAAGTATCGACCATATCGAGCGGTGCGGCGTTGCCGAGGGTGTAGCACCCGATATCACCGCAAAAGACAGCCCTCTGTTTTCCAACAGCACGTTTGACCGCGTAAAAGCTTGCGCGGTGCGGGCATCCTGCGCATAGGACAGGCGGACGCGGCGGAAGCTCGGGTGCAGGGTGTGAAACTGAAGCAGATGACCGCTTGCCATTCGCTTCAGCACCAGCAACATCAATTGCGCCTTCTGCCAGCTCCGATAACGCTGCGCAGATAGCCTCGACGCTCTGCTCACCCGCGAATGCAAAAGTCCCGTCGAGCTTGCCGCGAATAAAACGGTGAGTTGCGCGGGTTCCACATCGCAAAATGAGCTCTCGTTCTATGCATGGATCAAGCTCTTCGACGCAAAGCGCCGTGTCGACGGCATCCAGAAATGTATCTGCGAGCTGTGCAGGAAACGGATATGTCATACCGATTTTGAGAACCGGAACATGAAGGCCAAGGATATCGAGTGCTTCCATGACGTAATGGTAGGAGACACCTCCGCAGGCAATCCCAAGCGGGAAACGATCTTGTGCGTGCTCGGTAAACGCCTGCATTCCCTCGCGATGGTTCAAACCGCTTATTTCTATTCGGTTGGGGCGGTATCCATGCGAATATTCGGCAGCGATGTCCGCCGCGCGTCGCTCGACTTTTCCATGGTTCAGAAAACTCGTGCGCGGAAAGACAACCCAGCGTTGGGTATCCTTCACAAAGCCGCTTGGGACATGTTTTGGCCAGGATGCATCATCATCATCGAGCTCGGCGTTCTTAAAATCTGCGCCGCAGTCGGCAAAGCCACCTCGTGTTTTAATCGTTCCGCACGCATGGCTCACGCGTGTGGTGGGTCGTACGATGACCGGGGTCTGATGTTTTTCGGAGAGCTCGAACGCATCTTGCACCATCCCGTAGGCTTCGCCGGGGCTTGCAGGGTCGAGGATGGGAACCTTCGCGAATTGGGCGAAGTTGCGCGTGTCTTGTTCTGTCTGGCTCGAGATGGGGCCGGGGTCATCTGCCACGACAATGACGAGACCCCCTTCAACACCGATATACGAAAGCGTCATGAGCGGATCGCTTGCGACGTTGAGACCTACCTGCTTCATTGTGACCAATGCGCGGGCACCTGCGTATGCCGCACCTGCGGCTGCCTCCAGTGCGGCTTTTTCATTAGTTGACCATTCGACATGGATGGATCCATCGTTATTCTTGGCTATTGTCTCGAGGACCTCGGTCGATGGCGTTCCGGGATACCCGCTTACAAAATTGACGCCCGCGTGAATTGCGCCGAGGCCAATCGCTTCATTGCCCATCAGCAGCTTGACTGGCATATCTCAAGCCTTCCTCTCTCGTGTCGTGCGAACTTAAATGGTACCATCTGTTGCGTGCTTCGCCATCCGCGATGCAGTACACCAATCCTTTGGAGATAACATGGATATCCGCTATATCGATACGCGTGGTAATACAGATGCGCCTCTCAAGTTCAGCGAGGCCGTGCTCAAGGGCATCGCCCCCGGAGGCGGCTTATTCGTACCGCAGGAACTGCCAAGCCTGACCCTCGATGAGATAGTCGCGCTCGCCGACGTGCCTTACGCCCAGCGTGCTGCAGAAATATACAAGCGCTTCCGCGTCGACTTCGATGACGAAAAACTTGACGAGCTTATGAGCCAGATATACTCCGACAATTTCGATACACCAGAAATCTGCCCCGTGGAGAAGGTCACAGATGGCATGTACGTGCTCGAACTGTGGCATGGCCCCACAAGCGCATTTAAGGATATGGCGCTGCAGTGTCTGCCCGTTTTCTTCTCGGCGTGTGTCGAGAAGCAGCGGGCTGCTGGAGGAGCTACCAACGATTACCTCATAGCCGTTGCCACGAGCGGAGATACGGGCAAGGCCGCGCTCCAGGGATTCGCGGATCGCGATCATATCTCTATCGTCGTCTTCTACCCCGATGGCGGCGTGAGTGACATTCAATACAAGCAGATGACTACGCAAGATGGCGAGAATGTCTGCGTATATGGCGTGCGCGGTAATTTTGACGATTGTCAGACGAGCGTAAAGCGCATGTTCGGCGACGTCGCATTCAATACGAGGCTTCTCGAAGAGAACAATATCGCGCTTTCATCTGCAAATTCCATCAACTGGGGCAGGCTGCTGCCACAGGTCGTCTACTACGTGAGCTCGTATGCTGTAATGGTCAAGCAGGGCGCGGTAAAGGCCGGCGACCCGATTGATGTCACAGTGCCGACGGGGAATTTCGGCAATATCCTCGCATGCTGGTACGCCAAGCAGCTCGGATGCCCCATCGATCATATTGTCTGCGCGAGCAATACCAATCGCGTCCTCACGGACTTTATCGAGACGGGCGTTTACGATATCAGCGACCGTCCGTTCGTGCTCACCCCATCCCCTTCGATGGATATTCTGGTATCGAGCAATCTCGAGCGCCAGCTTTTTGAGCTTACCGGACGTGATTCAAAACTAATTCGTCAATGGATGAGCGATTTGAACGAGAATCGTCGCTTTACCCTCGACAGCAAAACCTTTGCCGCGCTCAAAGAGAACTACCGATGCGGCTCGGTTGACAGCGAAACGTGCCTGAAAACGATACGCGAAGTTTTTGAGCAGCATCATTACATGCTCGATCCACATTCGGCAGTCGCATGGAGGGTGGCTCAAGAAAACAAGGGCGACAATCCGATGCTTGTAGCCTCCACGGCAAACTGGGCGAAGTTCGGAAGCAACGTATACCGCGCCCTCTTTGGCATCGAGTCTGGCGATGCCTTGCCGAGCGAGCTCGATGGATTGACCGATGTTCAGATAAATCGCAAGGTGTACGAGCATACTCAGGTTTCTGAAATACCAGCTGCGCTTGATGTGCTCGACGATAAGCCCGTTCGGTTTACCGAGATCATCGACGGAGATGTCGAGGCTATCGAAAACTCGATTATCGCTTTTTCAAATTGTAATTCTTGACGATTAATCTTGATAAATGATAAAGAATTTGCTATTTCTGTACACAGAGATTTGCTTTTTTTGGCGTAAGCATTGGGGGATCTGACATGAGTGAAGAAAGAAAGCTTCACGCGCAAGTCAAAATCATGATCAGCGCATCGGGAGATCGCAAAGGGCCGAGCTTTGGCAAAGGCGCTGCGACGCTTCTACATGGCATTGAAGAAAATGGCTCGCTGAATAAGACCGCAAAGAACCTACACATGGCCTACAGCAAGGCATGGAGCATGATTAAAAAGGTCGAGGAGGGGCTTGGATTCACGCTCATCGAGCGCTATGGTGCTCGCGGCTCCAAGCTGACCGAAGAAGGCCGCGCATTTCTCGTGCTTTACGATGAATACGAGAAAAAGGTGGAGAACTACGCGGAGAAGGCCTTTAGGGATGTCTTCAAGAATTTCTAGAACTGATTTTCTCTTATAATACGAAAAGCGCCCTGCAGATGATCGCGGGGCGCTTTTCGTTGTATATGATTTCCTGCTAATTCGAACTAGCTGAGCTCGATTCGCCGGTGCCGATATAGATTGTGATGGTATCGCCCGCGTAAGCGCTCGAAGGGGTGTACCTTACCACCACGTTCTTGGTGCCCGGGGCGGACTCGACGTTCACGCTGAAACCAGCCGCCCTGAGCGTTGATTTTGCCTCGTTTTCCGAACTGCCCGTCACGTCGGGGACGGAGACTTTCTCGCGCTCTTTGGAAATCGTGAGGGTGATGTTCGTGCCTTGCGCGACCTCGGTGCCCGCCGCGATGCTCTGCTCGCAGACGGAGCCTGCGGAAACGCGATCGTTTTCACCTTGTCGCGTCTGGACATTGAGGCCGAGCTTTTCGAGCGTTGCGACAGCGTCACCCTCGTTAATGCCGATGAGGTCGGGAACAGTCACGTTCTTTTTCTCTTTACCGGTCGAAACGGTATAGGTGACCGTCGACCCTGCGGGAACTCGGGAATTGGTTGCCGGGTCCTGTTGGAAGATAGTGCCCGCTTCATAGCTTTCGTTTGCGCCCTGCTGCGAGGAGCCTATGAGCCCCACGGCGGCAAGTTCTCGTTCGGCCTCCGATGCGGTGAGGCCCATGAGATTGGGCACAGTCACAAGCTCGCCGCTTGTCTTACCCGTTGATATAACCAGATTTATTGCGGTCCCCGACTGAACAGATGACCCGGCCTTGGGGTCCTGACTGATGACATTACCCTTTTCTACCGTATCGCTCACTTCGTATTGCAACGACCCAACCTTCAGCCCGCTTGTCTGCAGGCTCGCGCGGGCGAGCGTTTCTGTTTGGCCTGTAACATCGGGTACGGTCACCGATCCGCCGAATAAGCCAAGGCTCGATGCCGCAGCGTACCCGATGCCTACGAGGGCGAGAATGATGAGTATTGCAATGACGACGTTGCGACCCGTATGGCTCTTCTTCTGGCCTTCCTGACCCTGCATACCCAGCTGGTCGTTGGCAAGAACAGTCGTTTGCCCGTTGTTTGCGGGCATAACGGTGGTTTTCCCAGCGCCGCCGTAGTTGACGCCAGCTGCGTAGCCACCGCCGATTACCTGTGTTGGTGCAGAAGATGCACCACGGCCGCGCAGGTAGTCGTCTATTGCACGCTGCATTTCGTTTGCCGTCGAGAAGCGGTCTTCCGGATTCTTCTCGAGCGCGCGCATGATGATTGCCTCGAAGCGAGGATCGATATTGGGATTGATCTCTCGTGGCGGTACAGGGTATTCGCTCACCTGTTTCATGGCAACGGAGACGACATCGGGGCCGTCGAAGGGGAGCTGGCCCGTTGCGGCTTCGTAGAGCACGACGCCAAGCGAATACAAATCGCTCGCAGCCGTGAGCTTCTTGCCCTGAGCCTGCTCGGGGCTTACATAGTGAGCGGTGCCGAGAACGGAGGAGTCCTGCGTCATGCCGGGGCGGCCGGCTTGCGCAATGCCAAAGTCCATGACTTTCACGTTGCCATCGCCTTGGACCATAATATTGGCAGATTTGATATCGCGGTGGATGATGTCATACCCATGAGCGACGGAGAGGGCTGAACAAACCTGCGATCCGATTTCTGCAACTTTACGCGGATGAATACTGCCACGCTGTTGAATGGCGGTCTTCAAATCGGTGCCGCGCACGTATTCCATGACGATGTAGTACGAATCACCGTCCTTGCCCCAATCGTAGATATTGACGATATAAGGGCTGCTGAGATTGGCAGCTGCCTGTGCCTCCTGCCTGAAGCGCGCGGCAAAGTTAGCATCTGCTGCGTATTGCGGAAGCATGACCTTGACAGCTACCGTTCTACCGAGCGTTGAATCGGTGGCCTTGTATACCTCGGCCATGCCGCCCATGCCGATTCTCTCGATAACCTGGTACCGGTTTCCGAATGTCCGACTAACCACGTTTCTACTCCTGTCGCTCACGATGTGAACTTGCCAGCTCGCATCTATCTGGCAATTCTACCAATGCATGAGTACGCGCATCTCTACTAAACGCAAAAAGTACGTCGCTCTCTTGCATCTTGTATCCAATATTCCTTGTATTCATCTCTACAGCGCCCCCAATGCATTTAATGCGCTGTAGAAAATGTTCGAAGCCAATGGCGCAGCGACGTCTCCACCGCTATCGCCTTCTTCTATGATGATTGCAACGGTGACGCTTCTTCCCCCGGCCGTAGCGGTTCCCACAAACCACGCATCGGATTTCTCCTTGCCGGTTTCTGCAGTACCCGTTTTTCCGATGACGTCTGCTCCATCGACCTGGGCTTTCGTGCCCGTGCCGCTTTCGACGACCGTCGCGAGTATGGCACGCTCGGTCGCCGCCGTTGTTTCGGATATCGCCTGTCCCAGAAGCTGCGGCTGCGTCTGTGCGACGGTCACGCCCGAGGCGGAGATGATCTTGTCTATAACATATGGATGAACGGCGACGCCTTTATTTGCGATTGCCGCCATGCAAATTGCCATCTGCATGGGTGTTGCCTGCGGACCGGCGGGGCTCTTGTGCTCGCCAACAGGCTGGCCAACGCCTGCCCATGCGGTCTCCCACGTTGTCATTTCTGCGGGATCAGGCATAAGCGAGGTCGCTTCGTTAAAGTCGAGCGCAAGCTTGCTATTGTTGAATCCGAATTTCTCTGCGTATGAGACAAGGGCATCTGCGCCGAGCTCCACGGCAATTTGAGCGAATGCGGTATTGGAAGAAACCGCCGTGGCCTCTTCGACCGTCGTGCGCCCGTACGAGTGGTTGTGGTAGTTGGTGACATCCGCATTGCCGATTTCTATCGAGCTTGGCGAGTTGTAAATGGAGTCTGGTGTGACCGTACCTTTGTCGAGCGCGCCTGCAAGCGTGACGATCTTGAATGTCGAACCCGGTGCGTAGAGGGTCTGTGTCGCGCGGTTGACGAGGATGCCGTCTGCGCCGCTGCCGGTAAGGATCTTCTCGACATCGTTGTTGTTATACGTGGGGGAAGACGCTTCTGCGAGTACGGCGCCGGTAGATGTGTCAAGCACTATAGCTGCGCCCTTCTTGCCCTCGAGGGCCTGTTCCGCGGCGCGCTGGATGTTCGAGTTGATGGTGAGGACCACGTCATTGCCCTGGGGCTTTTCTCCCGCATAGGAGCGGATGGCGTCCCCGATGGTTTCGAAATGCTCTTCTCCTACCAAGGTGGTTGCCATGGTGTTCTCGACGCCCGTGGCCCCATAGCGTTGCGAATAGTAGCCCACCACATGCGATGCGAGGGCGCCTTGTGGGTAGACACGTTTGTATGTGCCGTCTGGCAATCCCTCGGATTGTGCCAAAACAACGTTATCGGATGTGATAATCGCTCCGCGCTGCTGCTCGGAGATGCGTTGCAGTGTGTGGTTATTGCCGCTTCTGTCCCGGATCTCGTCGGCTTTCACGACTTGGATATAGGTGAGGTTGGCGATGAGCGCGGCAAAGAGGATGGCAAAGACGGTGATAAGCACGGTGAGCCTTCTGCCCAAGGCCGTGCGGCCGAGAACGCCCGTATCGCTGCCCTTCTTGATCGTTGTCGTGCTCATCATCTCCGTTTGCAGGCCCGTGCCTTCATCGCCGGCGCAGAGCAAGAGGCCGACGATGATGAAGCTCGAGATGAGCGATGAACCGCCTTGGCTCATGAAGGGAAGTGTCAGACCCGTGAGGGGGATGAACCCAGTGACGCCGCCGATGATGATGAATGCCTGCAGGCAAATTGATGTGGTGAGACCCGTGGCGGTGAAGGCAGCCATATCGCTTTTTGCGCGCGCTGCGATAAGAAAACCGCGCACCGCAAAGAGCATGTACAAGAAGATGACGCCCGACGCTCCAAGAAGACCCATTTCTTCGCCGATGGCGCTGAAGATGAAGTCGCTTTCGACCTCGGGGATGAATGTGGGCATGCCACGTCCAATGCCACTGCCGAACAATCCGCCGTCTGCAAGCGAATACAGCGATTGGACAAGTTGATATCCAGCCCCAGAAGCGTCGCTGAAGGGGTCGCGCCATATGGTAATGCGCGTTTGCACGTGCGAGAACATGGTATAGAGGGCGAATCCGCCAATTACGACGAGCGCTAAGCCGATGATGACATATGAGAGTCGCCCCGTGCAGACATAGATCATCACGAGGAAAATGCCAAAGAACAGCAAGGCGCTGCCGAGGTCACGTTCGAAGATAACAATGAGCAACGCAATGATCCACATGATAAGCAGGGGCACGAGCGCACGGAAGTTCGGGTACTTTATGCCAAGCACGCCGCGCCTCAAGACGCTCAAGAGCTCGCGGTTATCAGCGAGATACGCCGCAAGGAACAAAACGATGAGTATCTTTGCGATTTCTCCTGGTTGAAATGACATCCCGGCAATCGAGAGCCAGATACGCGAACCATTGTATTCCGCTCCAATAAAGGGAACTATGGGCAGAAGCAGCATAATGATGCCGAGCAGCAGGCACGTGTATTTGTAGTGGCCAAGACGCTCGACAGAGGGGACGAGTATAACGGTGGCGATCATGAGCGCGATGCCTGCAAAGAGCCACACAATCTGATGTCCGGCGGTATCGGGGGCAAGGCGAAGCACAAAGCATATGCCAATTCCGCTGATGAGAAACGCTATGGGAAGCAGCGCCGGATCGGCGTTGGGAGCAAAGCGGCGCATTGCGATGTGCGCAATAAAGAAGCTCACGACAAGCGCTATGGGCACTGCAAACGAAGTGATCGTAAGCGGCGTGTTCGCGTTTACGAGCAGCATGAGGAACAGCAACATCAACACGGGTGTTGCCGCGATTAAGAGCCAGAGTTCTGTTGCCCTTCTTGAGCGCATTGCAGCTACCTCTGCTCCTCTCTGCTTTGTGTCTGATCAGGCGTGGACACCGAGCTTCCCTGCTGGGAGTTCGCGTTGCCCGTGACAGCCTGAGCAACGTTTACGGTTGCGCGGTAATCGCTGAGCAGTTTTTGGGCCTCGTCGAGCGAGTTGACAGATATACCGTTTTCAAGCCGGCTTTGCGTGGTGGGATTGAGCTTGCTCACATCGACATCGCTTGCTTTTTCCTCAAGCCAGGACAGGGAAAGCGATCCGATGCTGCCGGGCAGGCCACGGTATACACAGACAACTCCCCCTTCCTCGATGAGATAGTAGGAATGTTGCGCGTAATAGTAGAATCCGCCTGCTGCGACGGCCAGAATCAAGACAAAGGCTATTGTCCAGAAAAGCGGAGCAAAGCGTCCTTTGCGCTTGGGTTTTTTCTCCTTCTTTTTCTGCGGCTTGCCTTGTGGCGCCATGCTTGTCGCAGTATGGGACATCGGCATAGCTGGGCTTGCTATGGCGTTTTCTTGCTCATCTTCGTCTTCGTCGTCGAGCGTTTCTGGGGGCTCCCCCACGACGATTTCCTCTACAAAGTCGCCTTTATCGAGAAGGTCCTCTTCGGGAGGTTCTCCCAACGGGTCGATAACGATGACGGTGACGTTGTCAAGCCCACCGGCTGCGAGCGCCTCGTCCACGAGTTCATCGCACGCTTCCTGTGGATATTCGTTTTCGAGCATGATTGACTCTATTGCCTCGTCGGAAATCATGCTGCTCAAACCATCCGAGCACAAAACGAGGCGATCGCCTTTTTCCACTCGTAGGGAATAGATGTCAGGCTGCATGTTAACGTCGCTTCCGAGCGCGCGCGTTATGACCGAACGCTGCGGGTGGAAGCGTGCTTCCTCCTCGGTAAGACGGCCTTGCTCGATAAGATCTGCAACGAGGGAATGATCGCGCGTGATGCGCTGTAGCACGTTTTCGTGCAGCAAATACGCGCGTGAATCACCGACTTGGGCGATGACTACTTCGTCATCGTAGATGAGAGCGGCGGTGACCGTTGTCCCCATGCCTGGTCTGCCGGTGCCATCCGCTGCTCCTCGCAGCACCGCTTCGTTTGCTTCTATAACCGAGGCTGCAAGGGCTTCTGGGCTCGCCTTTTTGGGGACGCGCTGCCGCATGGTCTCGACGGCGATGCGGCTCGCCACCTCGCCTGCCTCGTGACCGCCCATTCCGTCTGCAACCACAAAGAGAGGGGAGGCAACCAACAGGCTGTCCTCATTGTGTTCGCGTACGTTTCCGACATCACTTCGCGATGCGAAGGATTGCGGGGTGTGTGTTTTTATGAAATTCAAACCTATGAACGCCCTATCTTGATATCAACATTGCCGATAGTCACTATGTCGCCTGTCGAACAGGCCGTGGGTTCCGAAATGAGCATGCCGTTAAGCTGCGTGCCGTTGGTGGAATTGAGGTCTTCTACGAGGAGGCTTGTGCCTGCAAGGGTAAAACGCGCATGCCTCGCCGATACATAATCGGTGGGGATCACGATATCGGCGCCGGGGGCACGCCCGACTACAACCGGCCCAGCAATAGTGAGCCGCACGCCCTTGAG
>CACZSV010000136.1 GCA_902783925.1 uncultured Coriobacteriaceae bacterium | reverse complement strand
GATAAGCTCGGCACGGACTACGGCCTGTTTAACTACTATGGTGCACCCGACGCCGACCGTGTCGTCGTCTGCATGGGTTCATTCTGCGACGTGCTCGAAGAGGTCATCGATTACCTCAACGCGCATGGCGAGAAGGTCGGGCTGGTCAAGGTCCGCCTGTTCCGTCCGTTCTCCATCAAGCATTTTGTCGACGTCTTGCCCGCTACGGTCAAGAAAATCGCCGTCATGGACCGCACCAAGGAGCCCGGCAGCATTGGCGAACCGCTGTACCAAGACGTCGTCTCCGCCCTCTTCGAAGCTGGACGCACTCAGATCAAGGTCGTCGGCGGCCGCTACGGTCTTGGCAGCAAGGACACGCCGCCTTCGAGTGCATTCGCGATTTTCAAGGAACTCGAGAAAGACGAGCCCGCACGCGAATTCACCGTCGGCATTATCGACGACGTGACCAAGCTCTCGCTTCCCGAAGATCCGAATTCCCCAAACACCGCAGCCGAAGGAACGATCGAATGCAAGTTCTGGGGACTTGGCGGCGACGGTACCGTAGGCGCAAACAAGAACTCCATCAAGATCATCGGCGACCATACCGATAAATACATACAAGCGTATTTCCAATACGACTCCAAGAAGACCGGCGGCGTAACGGTGAGCCACCTGCGCTTTGGCGATTCCCCCATTCGTTCGCCGTACTATGTGACCAAGGCGGACTTCGTAGCCTGCCATGTGCCCTCATATCTCGTGAAGGGCTTCAAGATCGCCCAAGACGTGAAGCCCGGCGGCACTTTACTCATTAACTGCCAGTGGAAAGCCGACGAGCTCGACGAGCATCTCAATGCAGAGACCAAGCGCTATATTGCAGAAAACGACGTGCAGCTCTACATCATCGATGCGATCGACCTCGCGGCCAAAGTCGGGATGGGCAAGCGAACGAACACGACTCTTCAATCTGCATTCTTCGCGCTCGCCAAGGTGCTTCCCGCCGAAGAAGCCATTCAGTACATGAAAGATGCCGCGACCAAATCGTATCTGAAGAAGGGTCAGGCAATCGTCGACAGCAATCATCAGGCAATCGATGCCGGCGCCACGGCATTTGAGAAAGTCGATGTGCCCGCGAGCTGGAAAAACGCAGTCGATAACGCCAGCGCAGACGCAATCGAAGGTGATGCGGCGCTTGTCAAGCAGATCAAGGAAATCATGCAGCCAGTCAATATCATGAACGGCTACAGCGTCCCTGTCTCCGCATTTATGGACCATGCAGACGGCCAATTCGAACTCGGAGTCTCGGCATACGAAAAACGAGGCGTTGCCGTGAGCGTTCCGCATTGGGATTCAGACCTCTGCATCCAGTGTAATAGCTGCGCATACGCCTGCCCGCACGCGACCATCCGTCCGTTTGCACTTACCGAAGAAGAGGTCGCGGCCGGTCCTTCGACCATGCGCGTTCTCGATGCAACCGGCAAGGCCGCCAAAGAGGCCAGCCTCAAATATGCGCTCGCTATCAGCCCGCTCGATTGCATGGGCTGCGGCGTCTGCATTGGCGCCTGCCCCAAAGATGCGCTCACGATGGTCAATGCAGAAGGCCAGACGATTGCACAGGAGATCTTCGACTACTGCGTCGAAAACGTCACCGAGAAGCCCGAAGTCACTATGACGAGCAACGTCAAGGGCAGTCAGTTCAAGACACCGTTGCTCGAGTTCTCGGGCGCATGCGCGGGCTGCGCAGAGACGCAGTACGCACGCCTCGTCACGCAGATCTGCGGCGAGCGCATGTTCATCTCCAATGCGACAGGTTGCTCTTCGATTTGGGGCAATCCCGGTGGCGTTGCACCGTACACCAAAGACGCAAACGGCCATGGCCCTGCATGGAACAACTCGCTGTTCGAAGACAATGCAGAGCACGGACTCGGCCTGATGCTCGGCTACGAGGCAGAGCGCAAACGCGTGAGCGTCGCCGTCGAAGAACTCATCGCATCGACTGGCAACACGGCGCTGAAAGAAGCCGCGTCAGTATGGCTCGACTCGAAGACGGATGCACGGGCGAGCAAGGAAAGCGCGGATGCATTCATCGCTGCACTCGAGGCTGACGGCAGCGATGCGGCTGCGGCGCTTCTCAAAGACAAGAGTTTCCTTACCAAGAAGAGCTTCTGGATCTTCGGTGGCGACGGCTGGGCATACGACATCGGCTACGGCGGTTTGGACCATGTGCTCGCCAGCGGACACGACGTGAACGTTTTCGTCTTCGACACCGAGGTGTACTCGAACACCGGCGGTCAGGCATCGAAGGCTTCCAACATCGGACAGGTCGCCCAGTTTGCCGCTGCCGGCAAGGACATCAAGAAGAAGAGCCTCGCGGAAATGGCGATGAGCTACGGCTATGTGTACGTCGCCCAGGTTGCGATCGGAGCCTCTCCGGCTCAGACACTCAGAGCCATCAACGAGGCAGAGAGCTACGACGGACCTTCGCTCATCATCGGGTACAGCCCCTGCGAAATGCACTCCATCAAGGGAGGCATGGTCAATTGCCATACCGAGATGAAGAAGGCCGTTGATTGCGGATACTGGAATCTCTTCCGCTATAACCCGGCTGCCGAGCTTGGAAAGAAGTTCACGCTCGACTCTAAAGAGCCTGCAGGCGGATACCAGGACTTCCTTATGAACGAAGCCCGCTACAGCCGCCTTACCCGCGAGTTCCCCGAGCGTGCAACCGAGCTGTTCGAGCGCAACGAAAAGGCCGCGATGGACCGTTACACGCACCTCGTCAAACTCAAGGACATGTACGCTGACGCATAAGGTTTAGAACGGACTGGTGGAATTTGGAGAGGGGCTGCGGCCCCTCTTCGTTTCATCCCGAGATACATGCATCCAACCTTTGCTTCTTGGCTTACCTTCGGGCGATCTGCTCCACACCCCGTTATAACCAAATACAGACAAGTGCGAATTATTCCAACATGACATCATTACTTGATAAAACACCCGATTTTCGCAGGTACAATAGCTTCCTTCAACACGCTTCAGGGACGCATGCCGTATAATCTCTTCATCAGGCAAGCATGAGAGAGGATGCGCTATGCGCATTTTATTGACGAATCACTTCCCCCTCACAGGATCGGGCAGCGGCGTATACACCATGAACATCGCACGGGCTTTGGCACGCAAAGGCCACGACGTGCACATCATCATGCCGGAAAACGAAGCCCTTTCGTCATTGGAAGAGAATGGCGTGACTTTACATCCAGTCTATTTCAATGGCTGCTGTGATGGGGCTCTCCCCTTCAACTACCCCTGCTTTACCACGCATCCACGCAGCCTACAGACCTTCTACGATCTGACCGATGAGCAGTTCATTCTTTACGAGCATGCCTTCAGAGCCGCGATCGAAGAAGAAATCGAATCATTTTCGCCAGATATCATCCATTGCGGGCATATTTGGCTGCAGGCATACTATGCCGCCGATTACGGTATCCCGCTCGTGATTACCGCCCATGGCACCGACCTTATTGGATATAAGAATTCTGAACGCTTTCGCAACGAAGCCCGTGCTGCGTACGACGCAGCGAAAAAGGTCATTGTCATATCCGAAGGCAATGCGGAAATCGTTGCAGACATTTTTGGCAAAGATGACAAATGTCTGCTTCTGCGCAACGGTTTTGATCCAAGCGTCATTTATCCCGAAGATATACGCGTGCAAGACGAACTCGACGCTTTCGATATCAAGGGCGACTACCATACGATAATCTCCTTTGCCGGCAAGTTTGCCCATTTCAAGGGCATCGACATACTCCTCGAAGCGGCAAAAATCTACGACAAGGACAAAGTTGCGACGCTCGTGGCTGGCGATGGGGAGCTTTTCGATGAAATGACCGAACTCAAAGAGCGCCTCGGGCTCAAAAACGTCTTCTTCATCCACAACCTCACGCATGAAAACCTCCGCAAGCTTTTCAGCGCTGCAACGGTATCGCTCGTCACCTCACGCAACGAGCCGTTCGGGCTCGTCGCCATCGAAGCGCTTGCCTGCGGCACGCCTGTTATCGCAAGCAACCAAGGAGGGCCACTCGATATCATCACGCCTGAAGTAGGGTTGCTCTTCGAATCGGAAAACCCCGAAGACCTGGCGGCCAAGGTAACGAGCGTGCTCGATGGAGAGGTGCGATTCGACACAAAGCGTATCGTGGATTATGCAGTTGGAAAATATTCGCAGGATAGCTCTATCGACGCCCTTATCGAAGTCTACGAAACAGCGATTGCACGTTAGGATGAGCGCGAGCGTGCCGTGCGGGTTCGGGCGCGCTAAAGCACGCCCCTGCCAAACTGCCCATGACGGGACTGCTCCTTAGGCTTTTCGTCTCTTGCGTGCTTTCAAATTTGGGAGCACCTCGCTCACGATGATCGCTGCAAAAATCAAGGCAAAGCCGAACATCATTCGCCCGTTGAGCACTTCTGCGCCCAGAAGAACACTGAACAGCACGCCAATGGGAGATTCGAGCGAAAGCAGAAGCGAGGCCGTCGACGGCGCGAGCTTCTGCTGCCCGACATTTTGAAACAGGAGCGCGAGCGCGGTGCAACCAACGCCAAGATACACGAGGCTCCACCACGCCTCGGGCTGCAATGATGCAAAGTCAGGAGCAGGCTCGAATACAAGCCCGGCGATACACGAAAACACAGCGACGAAGGCGAATTGCCACATGGTGAGCACAAAGATGTCCCGGCCTTGCGACACCTTGGCAACAGCGCAGATATGCAAGGCGTAAAACACTGCCCCGCCAAGCGTCATCGCATCTCCAAAACGCATCGTCAATCCAGAATCAAGACTTACGAATCCTATTCCCGCTACGCACATGATGGCCGCGACGATGTTGAAAACATTGGGTTTTCGCTTAGCAATCCACCAGGCCAAAAACGGAACCATTACGCAATAAGTGCCCGTCAGAAATGCATTTTTGCCAGCCGTGGTATCGGTAATGCCGATGGTCTGAAAATAATACGCGCAGAAAAGCAGCAAGCCGAGCAAAGCCCCGTAACCAACGTATTCCTTCTTGAAGTAGAGATCCTTCCGTTTTATTAGAAATACGGCGAGCAGGATTGCTGCCATCGCAAAACGCACGACGAGTATCCACGCGGGACTCAGAACATCGGTCGTGTCCTTGACAATGACAAAGGAGCTGCCCCAGATAAGGGTAGCGGCGACGATTAAGAGCCGATACAGCATGATTTATTTGATATGACCAAGGAAGTCTTTGGTGCGCTCGTTTACGGGATTATCGAAGACCTGTGACGGAGTGCCCTCCTCGACGACAACGCCACCTTCCATAAAGATCACGCGGTCTGCAACTTCTTTTGCAAATTGCATCTCATGCGTGACGACAACCATGGTCATGCCGCCTTCGGCCAAAGACCGCATAACGTCCAGAACGCCTCGTACAAGTTCAGGATCGAGTGCGCTTGTCGCCTCGTCAAACAGCATGACATGCGGTTCCATGGCAAGGGCACGTGCGATAGCGACACGCTGCTGTTGGCCACCAGAAAGTTGCGCCGGTAGATAATCGGCTCGGTCGAGCAGACCGACACGCTCGAGTTCGATACGAGCGACCTTTTCGGCCTCTTCCTTCGAACGCTTGAGCACTTTTCGTTGCGCAAGCATGACGTTTTTAAGCGCCGTTAGATGCGGGAACAAGTTGAATTGCTGAAAAACCATGCCAACGTGCTCGCGCAGTTTATTGATGTCGGTCTTCGGGTTGGTGATTTCCTGCCCCTCGATGTAGATATGACCGCCAGTGGGCTTTTCGAGCAAATTGATGCATCTAAGCATCGTCGACTTGCCCGAACCGGATGGACCAAGCACGACGACGACTTCGCCCTTGGCCACTTCTATATTGACATCTTTCAATACTTCGACATCATCGAACCACTTCGAGAGGTGCTGGATGGATACCATGCTGTCTTGCGCGCTCATGATGCATCTCCCCTCTCGTCAGTGTCTGTAGGCGTAGCTTCATGACGCTCCTGCGCCCGTGCAGCCGCTGCATTAGTGTCAATTGCCACCGATGCGTCGCCAGCCATTGCAGCCGCCGTTTCGACTTGGACTTCCGCGACCTTCTGCTCAGCCGCTTCGATGGTTTCCGTTGTGCTCGAGATCTCTTCTCTCATCTGTGAAAAAGCATCCCTGCGCCCTTTGCGCTTCTTCTTGGGAGCCCCGCCGCCATTATCGGCAAGCGCAAGACGCTTCTCGAGATTGCCGACCACGCGAATGAGCGGCAAAGTCACGATGAGATAGAAGCATGCGGCAACGATATAGGGCGTCATATTGCCCGTGAGCGAAACGATAGAGCGCGAGTAGAGCATGAGCTCCATAACGCCAACCGCAGCGAGCAGTGAGGTGTCCTTGTAGAGCAGGATGAATTCACTCGTCATAGTCGGGATAACTCGACGCACTGTCTGCGGAATGATGACCGAGAACATCGTCTGCGTTCCGCTCATGCCAAGAGAACGCGAGGCTTCGAACTGCCCTTTGGGAATAGACTGGATGCCCGCGCGGAAAATTTCACAAAGGTATGCGCCGGAGTTAAACGCGAGCACAAGAATCGAGAGCACGTACTGATTGATGTTGATACCAAGCAGCGGCAGACCGAAAAAGGCGATATAGATCTGCAAAAACAGCGGGGTGCCGCGAACAACGCCCGTGTATATGGCAGCAAGTATATGAAGGATGCGCGCCTTGGAAATCTTCATAAACGCTGCGATAAGCCCTAGCGGAATCGCCAGGGGGAACCCGACGAGCACGAGCCCCAGAGAGATCAGCCAGCCAGTTGCAACCGTCGGAATGGAAGAGACGATGAGCTGGGGCTGGAAAAACAAACGCAGGAAGGTTACCGAATTCCAGGCCTGGACGAACGGCTGCTGATCGAGCCAATTCGAAATGCCTTCGGCGACCGACGCGTAGGTAACCTCGATAGAAGGAGATGCGCCAAGATCCTTGACGGTGCCATCCGCAAGCTTATATGTACCGTTCAGACTCACTGCGCCATCAACGTTGGGGAGCGATACCTTATACATCTCCAAACGCAGACGAAGTCCGCTTTGCAATGGCTCGGAAAAATTTACTTTGGCTGTTGTCGTTGCGGCATCAAGACTCGCCGTATTCTCTGGGTTCATGCGAGTCGTGCCGTCGAGCACCGTAACCTTTATCGACGATTCATCGCTAAAAGACGAGCCTTGCGGGTAGACGACATCGACACCGACGACCTGCTCGCCTTCGTCGACGACGGCTTCCCAGGTAACGCGCGTCGGCGTCCCGCCGAGGATATTATCCGACCCGGTCTCATTACCCTTCGCGGTCGTCACGTCCGTCGTGAGCGCCCCCGCAAAGAGCGGCGAGACGAACGTGGTAACGAGCGAAAGTGCAAGGGCGGTAAAAAGGCCTTGTTTGATAGCAGCCTTGACAGATGCTGACATATGATTGATTCCCCTAGCAATAAACATGTAATACAGATAAGGCAAGGTCGCATTATACGCCTTGCCTTATCTAAAGACTAACCTTGTATCGTCAGCAATGGCGATACATGCACTATTTCGCGCTGAACCATTGAGCGGCGATCTTGTCGTAGGTCCCGTCCGCTTTCATATCGGCGAGAGCCTTGTTCATGGCATCGGCAAGAGCAGCATTGTCTTTGTTGACGATGATGCCGTACTGCTCGCCCGTTGGAATAACGTTCAAAACCTTGCAATCGGTGTATTCCGTGGAAACATGGTTCTTCGCAACGGGTTCATCGTAGATTGCAGCTTGAACCGCGCCGGTGCGCAAAGCCGCGAGCAGATCGGGCGTCTCTTGGAACGGAGTGTACGTAGACTGCTTCAGGTTCTCCTTTACCCACTCTTCGCCCGAGGAACCGGACTGTGCACCAACGGGAACGCCGTTGAGAGCATCCATGTTCGCAATTGGCGAGTTAGCCAACGTGACGACAGCGAGGTTGGAGTCATAGTACGGGTTGGTGAACTTGACTTGCTCTGCACGTTCGTCGTTGATGGTGATGGCACTGATGGAGCAATCGAATTGCTTGCCACCCGCAATGGACGTCACGAGCGAATCGAATGCCTGGTTGCTGATGGTGACGTCGAGGCCGAGGCGTTTGCCGATTTCCTTAATAAGGTCGATATCGAAGCCCTTAATGTCGGAACCTTCCATGAACTCCATGGGCGAATACTCGGCGCTCGTCACAACCTTGAGCTTGCCACCTTCGAGAAGCTTATAGCCAGCTGAGGTCGTCGTAGCAGATGCGCTCGAAGCTGCAGAGCTCGATGCTGCACTCGACGAAGAAGCCTTCGAAGATCCACCGCCGCAAGCGGTGAGCGCGAGGCACGCAATCGCAGCTACGCTGACACATGCAACGAGCAACGCTTTAGACCAATTATGTTTCATCAAAGAAATCCCCTTTCTCCCTGCGTGCTTCCCCAGACAAAGAACGCGGGCTTATCGAACGAATGCACTATACACCACTTACGCAGCGCCTAGCCGAACCATTTCTTCTTGAGATTGTCCATGGTGCCGTCTTTTTGCATCTCAGAAAGTGCGTTGTTGATAGCCTTGAGAAGCTCCGGGTTGCTCTTATTGACTGCGATGCCGTACTGCTCGCCCGTGGCAATTTCCTCGACGAGCTTATATGTGCCGGGATCTTGGGAAATCTGATTCAGAGCAACGGAAGAATCGTAGATGACTGCCTGAATCTTACCTGCACGCAAAGCGGCAAGGGCATCGGTGGGCATGGTATAGGGGGTATATTGAGAGTTCTTCAGGTTCTCTTTAACCCACTCCTCGCCCGTTGTCCCAGACTGCGCGCCGACAGGCTGACCGTTAAGCTGCTCCTTAGTAGTGTACGGAGCATCGGCGAGCGTCACGACTGCCTGATTCGAGTCGAAATACGGAGCGGAGAAATCGATGAGCTCTGCACGCTCGTCGTTGATGGTAATCGAGCTCACGGCCACATCCATGCTCGAACCGCCCGCAACCTGCGTGATAAGCGAATCGAAGTTCTGCGGGGAGAGATAGTTCATATCGACGCCAAGGCGTTTGCATAGCTCCTGCATCATCTCGACGTCGAAGCCCGCAGGCGTGCTGCCCTCGAGGTATTCCATAGGTTTATAATCGAGGTCGCTTCCGATGGTGAGCTTGCCCGCGTTGACGAGCTTGTAGCCCTTTGACGTATCTACAGATGCAGCACTTGCCGACGCACTGCTTGCGGCGCTGCTCGAAGAAGACCCTCCCCCGCAGGCAGCAAGCCCTATGCAGGCGAATACCAGCATGCAGCCGACAAACGCGGCCGTGACGGCCTTCGTAATTCTAGCTTTCATGTCTTTCCTCCCATGCTCTGCATATTAAAACCCTACAACTGTAGATTGTTGCATAATATTTAAATGATATACAGATATTTCGAATAATATACGTAAACGGATTCACTAATCGTAAATCTTGCGCAAGAAACTCCGCGTGCGCTCGTGTTGCGGGTTATCGATAACCTGCTCGGGAGAGCCTTCCTCGACGATCACGCCCTTGTCGATGAAAACGATGCGATCCGACACATCCCGCGCAAAGGTCATCTCGTGCGTCACGATAACCATGGTCATGTGCTCTTTGGCAAGATCGCGAATAATCTTGAGAACATCCTGCGTAAGCTCAGGGTCCAGAGCACTTGTCGGCTCATCGAAATAGAGAATCTCCGGATTCATGCACAACGCGCGCGCAATAGCGACGCGCTGTTGCTGCCCACCTGACAGCTCGCAGGGAACCATGTTCTCCTTGCCGCCGAGTCCGAATTTAGATAGAAGCTCGTGAGCTTCCTTTTCGACCTCGCCCTTATCACGTTTTTGCACGCGAATTGGAGCGTCCATGACATTTTGGAGCACGGTTCTATGGGGAAAGAGGTTGAAGTTCTGAAATACCAGACCGAACTTCAGGCGCGCCTGTTTCAATATGTCCTTTCCAAGATAAACAGCTCGCCCATCGGGCTCTTTTCGCGCGACAATCATGTCACCATATGCAAGCGAGCCGCGCTCGAATGTCTCGAGCAACGTCGCGCAACGCAACAATGTCGACTTTCCCCCGCCAGATGACCCGATGATGCTGACGACTTCGCCTTTTGCGACCTTGAGGCTGATGTCCTTCAAGACGACATTGTCACCAAAGCTTTTCTCGATGTTATCGAGCGAGACGATAGTGCGTGTGTTTCCCATGCTTGCATCCCCGTTAGTCATGATAGTAATCCAGTTTCTTTTCGATTCTGTTCAAGATGAACTCGACCACGAGCGTGAATATCCAGTAGATCGCAGCAGCGATGACGTAGGGAATCATGCTCACGAACGATGCGGCGAGCGCCTTTGCCTCGGTGAACATCTCCGCAATTCCAAGCACGAAAGCAAGCGATGTGTCCTTTACGAGCGTGATGATTTCGTTTCCCATTGCGGGCAAAATGCGTTTGATAACCTGGGGCAATACGATATAGAAGAAGGTTTGTACCTTGGAATAGCCAAGCACCTCTGCGGCTTCGTAATGACCGACGGGAATCGATTGAATGCCACTTCGATAGATTTCCGCGAAATAGGCAGCGTAGTTGAGGATAAAGCCAATTGCGCATGCGCCGAATTTCCAATCGGAACCCATGCTGATCCCCAGCAGATAATACGGACCGAACATAAGCGCCATGAGCTGAAGCATGAGCGGCGTCCCGCGCATAAACGAAATATACACGCGCGCAATTGCCGAAATGACCTTGACCTTGCTCATGCGCGCAAGCGCGATGATGACACCAAGCGGCAAAGAGCCGAGGAGCGTCACCACGAATATCTCGAGCGCCATGACGAATCCGCCGGCGAGATCTGGGATAACCAGCGACATCATCTGCATGAAACCAGCGTCCACCTATACCACGTCCAAACTACAATCCATAAGTTCAAAAACCCTGCCCGAATCTCAGGCAAAAAAGCTGGCGGGCGAATATCTTCGCACTTGCATACGCGAAAATATTACGACCCGCCAGTTAGCTCGACTATGGGCAACCAGCTCGCTCGCCGATTACTTCAAGCACCAATTCTCGTAGCTGATGCCCTGATCAGCATACTTATCGCAGATCTTCTTGACAGTACCGTCAGCATCCATTTCCTTAAGCGTCTTGGTCACCGCCTCGGCCATCTGCTCATTGCCTTTCTTGAAGCCAACGGCATAATGCTCGCTGGAAAGCTGCTCGCTAAGCTGCTTGAAGACATTCGGCTTAGCGGACATCTGATAGGCTGCGATGGAAAGGTCGCATGCAACAGCGTCGACCGCACCGCTCTCGAGCTGCATGAACGCATTGTTATAATCGCCGATGGTCTGGACCTTGCCGCCTGCAAACGTATTCTGCAGATTCTTCATATCTTCGTTGAGAACCTCGAGCGCTGCGGAATCGACCTGCGTGATGACGTTTTTGCCAGCGAGGTCGGCAAGTGTGTTGATGCCGCTGTTTGCCTTAACCACAATGACCTGTCCGTTGATCATGTACTGACCGGAGAACGCGTAGTCGTTCTCGCGTCCCTCATACGTGAAGCCGTTCCAGATGCACGTGATATTGCCTTGATTGATAAGAGCGTCTTT
>CACZSV010000135.1 GCA_902783925.1 uncultured Coriobacteriaceae bacterium | reverse complement strand
CAGCAATCCTCTTCGAGTTCAACGGCGTCTGACCAGCAAAGCATTCCGGCGCCGTCTCAAAATGGCGCATTGCATGTGCAGGGCTCTCAGCTCATGGATTCTTCAAATCGTCCTGTGCAGCTCAGAGGCGTGAGCACGCATGGTCTTGCCTGGTTTGGCCAGTATGTTAATGAGGGCTGCTTTTCCACCCTGAAAAAAGACTGGAAGTGCAGCGTTGTGCGCTTGGCGCTGTACACAGCCGAAAATGGTGGATATTGCACAGACGGGGACAAAGCGCAGCTCATGGATCTTATCGACCGCGGTGTTCGATATGCGACAAATCAGGATATGTACGTGATCGTCGACTGGCACATTCTTTCCGATGCCAATCCCAACATGCACCTCGACGAGGCCAAGGCCTTCTTTGATGAGGTGTCTGCGCGCTACGCGAAGAACAACAATGTGATATACGAGATCTGCAACGAGCCAAATGGCGCTACAAGCTGGAATGACATCAAAGCATATGCAAATGAGGTAATCGGCGCCATCCGTTCGCACGACAGCGATGCTATCATCCTCGTCGGAACGCCAAATTACTCGCAGGGTGTTGATGAGGCGGCTGCGAGTCCACTTACGGGGTTTGACAACATCATGTACACGTTGCATTTCTATGCGGCAACGCACAAAGATGATCTGCGTGCACGTCTTACGGCTGCTCTCGATGCGGGTCTGCCCGTTTTCGTAAGCGAGTACGGCATCTGCGATGCAAGTGGCAATGGTGCAATCGATGTCCAGTCGGCACGCGCGTGGATTGAGCTGCTCAATGAGCGCGGCGTGAGCTTTATTGCATGGAATCTGTCGAATAAAGACGAGAGCTCCGCGATGCTGCGTCCGGATTGTCAAAAACTGTCAGGATTCACCATCGACGACCTCAGCATTTCTGGAACATGGGTCTACGATATCCTCACAGGCACAGACACCGGTTCGCCAAACGGGCTGGTGACGGGATCTAAAAGCGCTGGAAGTTCGTCATAGCAATGGAGATGCAGGTTCACACAATCGCTCCAGTGTACGATGGGAGCTCCCGCGTGCTCTTGCTGGGAAGCTTTCCCTCGCCCAAGTCTCGTGAAATGGCTTTTTTCTACGGGCATCCGCAAAATCGCATGTGGAAGGTTCTTGCGCGTGTGGCCTGCGAACCCACGGTTCCACAAACGGTTGCCGAGCGAAAAGCCTTTTTGCTGCGAAACCATATCGCGATGTGGGATGTGCTCGCAAGCTGCAGTATCGAGGGTGCATCAGATTCGAGCATTCGAAACTGTTCGCCCAATGATCTTTCGTGCATTTTCGAAACAGCACGCATTGAAAAGGTATTCCTAACTGGCTCCAAGGCATATGATCTTTTCAAACGCTACTTATTGTCTCAATACGACTGTGACTGCATGCGCCTTCCTTCGACGAGCGCTGCGAACGCAGCAATGAGCTTGGACGACCTTGCAGCGGCATATTCTGTGTTATCACCTTATATGAAATCTTTGGGATAGAATACGCCCATGAAAGCCGAACTTAAGGAAAGCGGGTCCTATGGATACCCTTCTCGTGCTTGCGGTTTTACCGGGTGCGATACTGCTGTACTACGTATATAAGCTCGATCCGGTTGAAAAAGAACCGCCCAAGCTACTTGCATCGCTTCTCGCGCTGGGCATTGTCTCGGTTATCCCCGCTGTTCTCCTCGAGATGCTTTTTGACGGTCTGGTCCTCAAGAACTGGTCTGTCTCGTCTTCGACCTATCTTATCGTCGAAAACTTCCTGGGAATTGCGCTGATAGAAGAGCTGTGCAAGTTCTTCTTTTTGAGCATTCGTACATGGAATAACAGGGATTTCGATTATGTCTTTGATGGTATCGTCTACGCGGTCTTCGTTTCGCTCGGTTTTGCAATTGCCGAAAACATTATGTACGTTTTCGAATATGGGTTTTCGACAGGCGTGATGCGCGCGTTTACAGCGATTCCCGGCCATTGCGTGTTTGCCGTGTTCATGGGCTTTTTCTATGGTGAGGCAAAGCTTGCGCGAGTACAGGGCAATGGCGGTCTTATGGTTGGCTATCTTGTGCTGGCCGTTATCGTGCCCGTTTTGTGCCATGGATTATATGACATGCTTGCGAGTATTGACGGCGTTTTCGCACTGCTCGCATTTTTCGCAGTGCTCATATTGATGGTGGTTGTCGGTTTGCGCGTTCTCAAAGTGTCTTCAAAAGAGCAGAAGCGAATCTATGGGCCTCAGCAGCAGAACCAACAGCAACCACAGTACCAGCAGCAATATCAGCAACCACAGCAGCAATGGGGGCAGCAGCGGTATCAGCAACCCTACCAACAGCAACGACCGCAGCCGCCGCAAGACAGGAGCTGGCCTCAGGGCTAGGCGAGCATTTGCGCGGCCCATTGCGCTGCGACCATAGCGCCTTTGGGAAGCATCTCCTCATCAATGCGGTAAAAGCAGCTGTGTTGAGGATGCACGCAATCGAGCTTGGGGTTGTTCGTCCCAATAAAGACGAAGACGCCGGGAATATGCTGAACGTACTCGGCATAGTCCTCACCCGCGAGGGTGCCTTCGTATGACCCGACGGCCTCTTCGCCCAAAACTACTTCGATTGCCTGCCGAGCCTGCTCGGAGCAGGCTTCGTCGTTGACAACGCCGGGATTGCCTGCTGTATACGAGAACTTGATTTCAGCTCCAAACGCATGCGCGGTTTTGCCGCTTATGCGTTCGAGTCGATCTTGAAACAGGGCGCGTGTCTTGTTGTCCCAAGTCCGGACGGTGCCAGTGAGATAGGCACGACCGGCCATGATATTGCGCGCGGTTCCACCGTGGATTTCCCCGACCGTGACAACAGCCGGCTCGAATGGCGAGATTTTGCGGCTCACGAGCACCTGAATCGCATCGACGATTTCGCAGGCGATTACAATCGCATCGACTCCCTTGTGCGGCATCGAGCCATGCGCGCTTACGCCTTCGATGTCGATGCGGAACCAGTCTGTATTAGCCATGCGTCTACCCGGCTCGCAGGAAAGCATGCCGTCCTCGAGCTCGCTCCAAATATGCTGACCGTATATTGCGTCAACACCGTCAAGAGCCCCTGCCGCAATCATATCTCGCGCGCCGATGGAGATTTCTTCTGCCGGTTGGAATATCACGCGGACCTCGCCTTTGAGCTGGTCTCTAAGCTCGTTGAGCATGCGAACGGCGCCAAGCATCATGGCAATGTGGCAGTCATGCCCGCAGGCGTGCATGACCCCGTCGTTTTCAGAAGCGAAATCGAGACCGGTCTTTTCCGTCACGGGCAACGCGTCCATGTCCGTTCTGAGCGCAATGCGTCTGCGCGGCTTGCCATCGCTCGAATAAGCACTGGGTGCTGTCCCGGTAATTGTCGCAATAATGCCCGTTCCGATGAATTCTTCACGTTCATCGCGCTCGTCTTTAGGCCGTATCCCTGCAATGCGCTCGTAGGGAATGCCCATTTGATCGAGTTCGGTGCATATACGCTTGGATGTTTCCACTTCATGTGTAGAGAGTTCTGGATGACGATGAAAATGTCTGCGCAATTCAATGATGTACGGCGCTAGATCTGCGCCGAGCCTTTTGATGATCGCGGCAACGTTAGTATTCTCGTTCTCGTTCATGTTCGCTCCTCTACGCGTCTGTCAGTTCTGCTGCTTCAAGCAGCTTGGTGAGCGGTCCGTTCGCGATAAGCGTGACCTTCTGGGTGGCGCGAGATATAGCCGTGTAGAGTCTGTTTTTCGCAAGGCGGGCATCCGGATACGTTTGATTTTGCACGTCGGGAACTATGACCTGGTCGAACTCGAGGCCCTTGGCGAGGGCGATATCAAGCAAAAGGACGCCTTTTTCTGGCATGGCATCACCGTGAGCAGGGACGATGACGTTGGTGTTCTCGAGCTGATGCTCAAGTTGGTTCATGCGTCTGGCATCAGGCGCAATAACGGCTGCGAGGCAGTTTTCGGAAGCTGTTTCATCTACCAGCTCGCGGAGTCGCCTTTCGTACTCGTCGGTGTTTTTGCACTCGATGATAACCGGATCGATGCCCGGCCGTTGTACGGAGCTGACCTGCACGCGGGTATGCGAATCGAGAAGGCTTGTGAACAACTTGGTTATCTCTGGGGACGAGCGATAGCTCGTCATGAGATCACACTGCTCGATGTGCCCGCGCAGGTGCGTGAAGAGCTGGCGGATCTCTTCGAATGTGGTTGAATGCTCCTTGATAGCCTGGTTTTCATCGCCCAAAAGCAGGAAATGAGCGTTGTTGAAGTAGCGAGCGAGGCACATGAGCTGGGCTGTCGTGTAATCCTGCACCTCGTCTATCATGACGTAGCGGGCGTGGCGGTTTCCTCCGCCAACAAGCGCGAGCTTGAGATAGAGCCATTCGACCGCGCTCAACGTTTGTTTGTCTAGCAAGCGCATGCCAATCGCATCTATACGCAACCAGCTGCCCTTTTCGATTTCGTCCTCGATACCCTTGTAGCGCCATCTGAGCAGCTTTTCCGTGTATTCGACGAGCTCTTTATCTTCCATATCGCCCGTAAAGATATGCTCGCCAAAACATGCTAGTTGCTCTTCTTCGCTTAAATCGGCAAGCATATCCTGGTATTTTTCTGCGTGAGAGAGACGCTTGATACGCTGGGCGAGGCGTACCTGAAGGTCATCGATGACAAGCGAGCTGCGATGGGTTCCGCAATCGAGGTGTTTGAGCTTGTTCCATGCTCCTTGTGCCTGCGCTGCGGTTATGACTGGCTCGTTGTCTATACGGATATCGCAGAAATCCCCTGGTTTCAATTTGAAATGGGGAAGTTTCTCGTCTATGGCATCGAGACTTGCGGCATCGATATCTCCACCCAGGCTACGGCTGCCCAAACCGAGCTTTTCCATTAGGGAATCATAGGTAATCGAGCTAGGGTTGCTCTCGCCCATTTCCGGGAGCACGTTTTCGATGTAGCTTTGGAATACCGGATTTGGCGTGATGAGGAACACGTCTTCCGGCTTGAGATTCTCGCGTTGACGATAGAATAAATATGCAATACGTTGCAATAAAACAGATGTCTTGCCAGACCCTGCTATGCCGGATACGAGCAGCACGGGAACGTCTTCGTGTCTGATGACACGATTCTGTTCCTTTTGTATCGTTGCCGTAATTGCCGTGAGCTTCGATGATCGTTCTTTTGCGAGCGAGGCGAGCAGGAGAGCGTCCTGGATAGCGACCGTTGTGTCGAAGTAGTTGTTGAGCCTGTCGCGATCGATGTCGAATTGACGGCGAAGAATGAGGTCGCACGAGATTTCGCGTCCGTTTGCTTCGTAGGATGTGCGTCCGTTTTCCTGGTTGTAGTACACCTCGGCGATGGGGCTTCGCCAATCGACGATGAAATGGCGGTAATCGTCATCGGTCATGCCTGCATTGCCGATGTAGATATCCTTGGGTTGAGATCCGGGTTTGAACTGGAGGGAGACTTTCGCGAAATAAGGCTGCTTGAGCAACAGCTGTGCGCGGTGAAGACGCTCGGTTGTCACGTCTGCGGTGATGTTGTACATGTCTATGATGCGATTGATGGCTTCGTATTCGGCCATTGTCTCGACATGTATGTCCGATTGGGAGTCGAGCCCGAGTTCATCGCGCATGACGTCTTTGTCTTCTGCAACGTCATTGAGAATGCGAGCGAGCTGATCTTGAAGTGCTTGCTCGATTTCCGTTAGCTTTTCGAACGTCTCGGTAAGGTGCTGTTGCTCTGTTTCGAAAATCTTGTGCATGATGTCCCTTATCAATTCGAAATTTGGCAATTAATTGTACTCGATTCGCGGGTTCATGGCCCAGATCTCTTCCCAAGTTCAACATAGGGGGCTGACCCCTATGAGAAAGGGGACTATGAGAAAGGGGACAGACCCCTATGCGAGACCCCCTATGCGACAGGCCCCTGCGAGAAAGGGGCTGCGACAAAGGGGGCTGCGACAAAGGGGACAGACCCCTGCGTTCAGGCACCTGTGTTTGTTGTGGTTTGGTGGTTGCTGCACATGCTCATGCAGTACTATGTCAACATGGATATGCGGATCGTCATAGGCGCCTGCGCTATCGCCGTGCTCGTGGTCGTTG
>CACZSV010000134.1 GCA_902783925.1 uncultured Coriobacteriaceae bacterium | reverse complement strand
TATTGCAATACATGCCCATAACGACTGCGGGCTTGCCGTTGCCAACTCGCTTGAGGCGGTACGCGCCGGGGCAACGCAGGTCCAAGGAACGATAAACGGTTATGGGGAACGAGTTGGAAACGCAGATCTGACCTGCATCATCCCCGATCTTGAACTCAAATGCGGCATCGAAGTCATAGGAGCCGAGCGCATGCAGCGCTTGACTTCGACGGCAAATGCCGTTGCCGAACTGTTCAATGTCGCGCTCGACGCGCACCATCCATATGTCGGTTCGAGCGCGTTTGCCCATAAAGGTGGACTGCATGCGAGTGCAAACAGGAAATTCCCCGGGGCTTATGAGCATATCGAGCCAGTTGCTGTGGGAAATTTCGCTCATGTGGTGGTAAGCGAACTGGCCGGGCGCGCTTCGCTTGTTTCCAAGGCAAGCGAGCTCGGCGTCGATTTGAGCGATGATGCCAAGCTAGCTGCCGAGGTGCTTGCGGATATCAAGCAGATGGAGGCGGATGGCTACTCGTTCGAGCTCGCAGACGCATCGCTCGCGCTGCTTCTTATGCGAAAGCGAGACATGGCTCCACTGCATTTCAGGCTCGAAAGTTTCCGCGTCATCGCCGAAAAACGCGAGGATGGCCGTGTCATGACCGAAGCCACGATAAAGATTCACGTAGGCGATAAGCGATTTGTCGCAACGGGCGAAGGCAATGGCCCTGTCAATGCGCTCGATATCGCGCTGCGTATGGCGATAACCGAGTTCTATCCGGAAATCGAGAACATCGAGTTGACGGACTTCAAGGTGCGTGTTCTCGACGAATCGCTTGGCACCGATGCGGTAACGCGCGTGGCAATCGAAAGCAGCGACGGCGAATCGAGCTGGGGAACCGTTGGGGTCTCGGAAAACATTATCGAAGCGTCCTGGGATGCGCTCGTCGATTCCATCGAATATGGGCTCCGCAAGATTGCAGTACGATAAGGCAATTGGTTGCATGATTAACACCTCGATTGCCCAGCCGATGACTCTTCGCTTTGCGAGACGCAGGCAATACGATAGGATTGCTCAACGGAGGTAGTCATGGCAATTATCGATGCGCACGCACATATATACCCGAGCAAAATAGCTGCAAAGGCAGTGCACGCTGTGGGAGATTTCTACGGCGTGAAGATGTTCGATGGCGGTACGCCAGAAGAGCTTCTGGCCACTATGGAGCAGTGCGATATCACGCACTTCATCGTGCATTCGGTTGCGACAACCGCGCGTTCGGTAACCAGCATCAACAGCTTTCTTGCAGAGCAGTGCGCTATGCACCCCGAGTTCATAGGTTTTGGAACCATGCATCCGGATTTTGAGGACAAGGAGGCCGAGGTCGAACGTGCAATTCAGCTCGGGCTTCATGGATTCAAGCTGCATCCGGATACGCAGCAGGTCAACACGGATGACCCGCGCCTCATGGAGTTTTACGAGATCATCGCCGGCAGGCTGCCAATCGTCATTCATACGGGCGATTACCGTCATGATTATTCGCACCCAAGGCGGCTTGCCCATGTGCTCGATACGTTCCCCGATCTGGTAGTCGACGCGGCGCATTTTGGCGGTTGGTCAATCTACGACCAAGGCTACGATTATCTTGGCTCATACGAGCAGCTCTTTATCGACACCTCAAGTTCGCAGCCTCTCATGGGGGCGCGTCATACCGAAGAGCTTATTCGCATGTGGGGAGTCGACCGCGTCATGTTCGGAAGCGATCGGCCTATGTGGAGCCCTATCTCGGAATTAGAGAATTTCCGTCTGATGTCTTTTTCCCAAGACGAGCTTGATCAGCTGCTTTGGCATAATGCCGAGCGCTTTGCTGGCGTGACCGTACAATAGGCGCTATCGTCGGGCCGGCTTGACCGGCGCGGCGAGAAGCGTGAACGCATCGTCGCAGGCGCCGTAGCAGCTGCGCCAATCGCGAAGATAATCTTCGATAGTGTATTTCAACGGATGACAGGGCATCTCCGTCTTACGACGCTCCCAAATGCAGTTACCATGGCACAAAGGCAATATGCTGCAAGCGCTGCATTTCTCATCTCGCGTAGCATCGAAGGTAATAGCGTGCAGGGAGCTCTCATCTGGCTCATCGAAGATATTGAACATGACGCGGTCCTGCTCGCCAATGTATCCATCGCATTTGTACACATCGCCTCGAACGTCTATGACATAGTAAGCGTGCCGTTGGCCCCGGCAGAATCTCCGCACGGGACGGAATATCTCGCTTATCTGGCGGGCCGTAAATCCGGCTTTGGCAAATGCATCGTGGTTGAAATGCGCGTATTCCTCGTGTGTGAACAAGTCGAAGTCTGGCTTTTTGAACTCGCGGGTTCCAAAGAAATGACCGTAATCGCAGAGCATGGTGGTCGTAAGCTCAATTCCCAGTTCATTTTCAAGAAATGCGGCAATTTCGGGATAGTATTGCAAGTTCACTTTGTCGAGATTCATATTCGCACGGACGTTAATGCCCGATTGCCTGCAGAGACGCGCCGCTTCAAGCTGTTTTTGGAAGGAATTCGATCCGTCGGCAGCGACTCGACGTACGTTATGGACTTCCTCTGGCCCATCAACAGTGATGAACATTTCAGTGATGTGGCAACGCACGAGTAACTCGACAGCAAAAGCGTCGATAAGATTGCAGTTCGAAAGCATCATCGCGCTGTAGAGTATCTCGTGGTTATCGCAAAATGCGATGAGCTTTTGGGAGAGTTTCTCCACGGATGAAAGTGCAAGCGACGGGTCTCCTCCGTACCATTGCACGAACATTTGCACGAACGGGCTTGCGATATAACGTTTCTCTATAAACCCGTATATGGCATCTATGACGTCATCACCCATAACGCCGCCAATGGCGTTGTGACCTTGTTCGTAGCAATATGGGCAACGGTAATTGCAGGCGTACGTCGGCGCGATGCATAAATCGAGCGTGCTGGTGTCTGCAGCTTCTTCTTCGAATGCGCTGCGAACCTTGGCAAGTTCTTCTTCGTCTGTCAGCTCTGTGAGAAAGCCGGCTTCCGTGAGCTGTACCGCAATACCATCTTGCGACATCGGTTTGGCGTATGCCTTTTGCGCCTGCAATCCGAGAACGCCGAAGGCGCCGTTTGCGCTGTTGTAGATGAGCGTTTCGATTCCGTTTTCAACGAGCGTGTTGTATCTCGACGCATGCATGGCTGGCCCCTCTCGGCTGTTTTGCGACACTCCAATCATACACGCAGGTCGCGAAAAAGGGGACAGACCCCTATCTTTGACCCCTATCTTTTATCCTCGCAGGGGTCTGTCCCCTTTGTTGCCGTCCCCTCCTTCGTTGGGGTCTGTCCCCTTTCTCGCAATCCCCTTCCTCATCGAAGCCTATCCTGCAAAAGCATCCAAAACATAAGCAACCATCAGTTGTGTATCTTGGTAAGCAACCGCTCCTTTCGCATTGATACCCGCAGCCCTACCATATTCTCAGGGGTAGGCAAAGCCGGTACGCATATTGCACACCGGCCTTGCCAATAGTCACAAATGTAAGAGAGAGGGAGGATACGCATGAGCGAAGAATCGTACGTGTACACGTGCTGCCCTGGCTGGGGCGACCACGAATTCTGCGCGCTCAAGACCATCGTGAAGGACGGCAAGATCGTCCGCACGGAAAAGGCCTGCTACACAGGCGCAGAAGAAAACGAGGGCTATATCTGCCAAAAGGGCATCATGTCGTGCAGACAGCCCTATAACGAGAAGCGCCTGAAATACCCGCTTAAGCGCGTCGGCGAGCGCGGCGAAGGCAAATGGGAGCGCATCTCTTGGGATCAGGCACTCGACGAAATTGCCGAAAAGCTCCTCGAGCTCAAGGACAAGTACGGCCCCGAGAGCCTGGCTATGTGGGATGTCGTCGCCTCCGTACCGCCGTCACAGGGCCTAGCCGCTGTTCTCGCAAGCCGTTTTATGGGTCTATGGGGTGCAACCGATCCAATTCAGGGCTACGGTCTGGACAACGGACCCTTCTATGCCGCGTTCTATGACATGGGCAACTTCTACAAGTACATGACCACCGACCCGGCAAATTTCGACAGCTCGAACCTCATCATCGTCTGGGGCGCGAATCCCGTCGAAAACCAGCAGCGCATTGCCAAGCACTTTGTGGAAGCCAAGAGCCGCGGTGCCAAGATCATCGACATCGGCCTCATCTTCGATGCAACAGCCGGCTATGCTGATGAATTCATCCCGGTAAAGCCCGGTAGCGACCCGGCACTTTCCATGGCAATGGTGAACCTCATCATTCAGCGCAAGCAGTACAAGAAGGACTTCCTTCTCGCCTATACCGTCGCGCCGTTCCTCGTACGCGATGACACGGGCGAATTCCTGCGTGATGAAGAAGGCAACTACGTCATCTGGGATCTGGACACAGACGCCCCGATGAGCATGGTCATGGGAAGTCAGGATAGCCCGTCCGACAATATGGAGCTCGACGGCGAGCGCGTCGTCAACGGCGTTGCCTGCAAGACTGCCTTCGCGCGTCTGCGCGAGCACGCATCCAAGTACACGCTCGAGTATCAGCAGGCAATCACCGGAGTCGCCCCCGAAATCGTCGAGAAGCTTACCGACGAGTACGTCGCAGCCGATGCTGCCTACATCTTTGGCGCCCTCGGCCTGCGCTACCAGAATCAGGGCGAAAGCTACCGCAGCTTCTACCTGCTCGGCATGCTTACCGGCAACCTTGGCCGCCCAGGTGCGGGCGTTACCTCCGAGATGTTGCCCGCCGGCTTCCCGCAGTCTTTCAACGACCGCGAAATCACGATGCCGCTCGGCCGCGAGAACTACAAGGGCAAGATGATGCGCCAGGCCGAGTTTATCGAGCAGGTCAAGTCCGAAGACCCGTACCCCATCAAGGCGTTCTGGGTCATAGCAGGCAACCCGGTGCATAATTGCCCCAATCGCGGTCTATGGCTCAACGAAATCTTCCCCAAGATGGAGCTCATCGTCGACATTGATATCTGGATGACCGACACGGGCCAGTATGCAGACTACGTGCTCCCCGACTGCATGCCCTTCGAGCGCTACGAGCTTGTGGCATCGGCAGCATACAACCACGTCGTGCTGCAGGAGCCGGCAATCGAGCCTGTTGGTGAGGCTAAAGACCCGACCTTCGTCTACAGCGAACTCGCGAAGCGCCTTGGCCTCGGTGAGTACTTCGACAAGACGGCTGAGGAATGGATCGAGGTCCGCCTCAAGAGCCAATGGCCGATGATCGCCGGCATCCAGCCGCCGCTCACCTACGAGCGTCTGAAGAAAGAGAAAGTCATACGTTGCGCAACGCCGCCGGTCAATTGGGATCCGTTCATGGGCATGCAATTTGACACGCCCTCGAAGCGCCTCGAGTTCTACGCCGAGCGCCTCGTCCCGGTAAACGATGCTCTGGCGCAATACATCGAGCCGCTCGAAGCACCCACGCCCATGAGCTTGGAGCGCGGCGATGCCAAGGGCAAGTACCACTTCTTCAGCGGACGTCAGCGCTTCTTCATGCAGTCGATGTTCACCGACGACCCCGTCATGGCCAAGCTCTCCGGCGACAAGCCTACCGGACGCATGAATCCCGCCGATGC
>CACZSV010000133.1 GCA_902783925.1 uncultured Coriobacteriaceae bacterium | reverse complement strand
TCAGGGATGGCGCCGAGCGCGCGTGCGCTCGCTGATCGCTCCGTTATGCCGGAGGGCGCCAGCGTTTCAGGGATGGCGCCGAACGCGCGTAGGGGCGGGCTTCAGCCCGCCCGCACGACATGCCCGCTCATGCGCTCGCTACCCGCTCGTCGTCTCGGGCGTGGCAGCTGCGGGGCAAACGCTCCGCGTTTGCTAGTCCTCGCTCCTCGCAGCTCGCGAAATCGCAGGTATGCCATGCGTGCACGCTGTGTCGCGTCATTCTTCCGGCTCGCCGTGAGAACCTTTGACCCGCTTTGCTCGAGGCGTATTGTGTAAAACTGCGGATTAAGCGTTATATGTGAAACTCTCCTACACCCTCGGTCTTATGACCGGGGGGTTTGTTTTCAGTGATGCGCAAGCCGTATCCAAGCCATATTCGAAACGTATCGGAGCGATATCTGATTTTCATCGGAATCAAATCGGAATTTCATCCGAGATTATTCGGCATTTTTGATAGATTCGCCGTTCATCATATCTGCATGGAAAGCCGAGGTGGAAAGGAGGTGCTCCTACGTGAACAAATGTGCAAGCCCTTCGTCATATGCAAAAGGGCATCTAGGTGAAAGTGCTTCAAGTGCTCGGAATCGGGAATCGAGTTCCTCCTCGCCCATCAATACAGCCGTGTTCATTTTCATACTCAGTATGCTCCTTGCTGCAGTCTCCCTATGTAACCCGTTTGCGACGGAGTACGCGTACGCAGCCACGTGGCCAGTACCCACCTCGCAGCTTTCCGCGAGTATTGGGTTTCATGAGACATATTCGGCCGGTGATAAAAGCTATGTACATAGCGGTGTTGATATTCCCGCGTCTGCCGGTATGCAGATATCTTCCCCACTTGCCGGAACGGTACGATTCACCGGCGCCGTACCTTCCGGCGATTCACGAACAAACGGCGCATCGGATCAAAAGACGATGCTCGCCGTTTCCATAGAGCTCCAAGACGGGCGTGTGGTTACCCTGATGCCATTCGCGTACGTGGATGTGCGTGCGGGCGAAGACGTTGCAGAAGGCGAGCGTTTGGGAACCCTTGCTGGGTCTGGAGATGCCTCATCGTCGCAAACGCATCTCCATATGGGACTTAAGCAGGGCAATCGCTACTATGACCCCCTCGCCTTGTTTGGCATAGCCCTCGACTATACGGCCGATGAGCAGCCGTCTTCAAGCGAGCCTGCCGTTGCAGATTATGGCGCGCCGGCTAGCCTGGCTACACCCGAGCTATCCGCCGAGGCACATGCGCAGAATATGCTCGAGTCGTCTCATGTTGCTAGCGCAGATGATCCTGCTCAAGTAGCACAGGAAAGCTTTGGGGTAATCGAAACGGGAGCATATGATTGGCATCCACAGGCAGAGCATCCGTTTTCGCTTGCAAGTGCAATCGGCGAGGCAATCGAGCCTCTTGCCGCTGCATGTGCAGACCAGGCGCAATCGTTTTTCGATGCTCTTGGTAGCGTATCGCGTAATACGGGCATACCCGTGCACGTCCTCGTTTCTTCGTGCGCTGCTCTCGCGTTTGTAACAGGAATTGCCCTCCTCTGCATCATTGTGTATCTCGTCGTACCGCGTGTTCGAGTTATGTGGAGAAACAGAAAAAGCTCCTTGCCTGTGCAGGGAGGGGGTGATAGTATGCACAAGTTATTTCCTGCTTCGGGGACAGCCTTCATATCCCGAAGCCGCATGAGCCCGAGGGAGGTGACCAAATGAAGGCTTACGAACTGCTGTTTTTTGTCGACCCGTCCATTGACGAGGAGACGCGCCTGGCCACGAGCAAGCGTATCGATTCTACGATTACTGAGCAAGGTGGCAAAGTAAGCAATGTTGAGGAGTGGGGCAAGCGCAAACTGGCCTACGAAATCAAAGGACTTGCAGAAGGCGATTACACACTCATCGATTTCGAAGCTGATCCAACTGCAATTGCAGAGCTCGACCGCGTGCTCCATATTATGGACTCTGTCGTGCGTTATATGATCACGTGTCGTAACGAGCGAGCTGCTTCGGTTGAGTAACGGCACATCCGTTATTTCCAACTGAAAGGAACGTAGATACTATGAGCATCAACAGAGTAATGATTTCCGGAAATCTGACCCGTGACGCCGAGTTGCGCACGACGCCGTCAGGCACTGCCATTCTGAGTTTTGGCATTGCCGTCAACGATCGTCGCCGTAACCAAAATGGCGAATGGGAAGATTATGCAAACTTTGTCGATTGCACGATGTTTGGACGTCGTGCAGAGGCCTTGCAAAACTATCTCACAAAGGGCTTGAAGGTGGCTATTGAAGGAAGGCTGCACTACAGCTCTTGGGAAGACCGTAATACTGGCCAGAGGCGCAGCAAGCTCGACGTGACCGTTGACGAGCTTGAGTTCATGTCTTCGCGTGGCGAGGGCGGGAACTACGGCGGCCAGCAAGGTGGCTACGGTGCAAGCCGGCAGGACGGAAACTATGGCGGTAACTACGGTGGTCAAAACTATGATGCCGGACAGGCCGCATACGGCGCTCCTAGTCAACGTTCGCAAGAACCGAACATGCCCGAGGCTCAGCCCCCGAGCGCATATAACGACGAAGACATTCCGTTTTAAGATCTCCGTCTGACGATTATTTAGTGAGGAGGAACCATGGCTGAATATGCACGCCAGCCACGACATAAATACTGCCCGTTCTGCAAGGACAAGGTAAGTTTTATCGACTACAAAGACACTCAGTCGCTGCGTCGCTACATTACCGATCGCGGCAAGATTAAGTCGCGTCGTGTCACGGGTGTATGCACCCAGCATCAGCATGAGCTTGCAGGTGCTATCAAGCGCGCACGTGAGATGGCTTTGCTGCCCTACACCGTCAAGATTGTCTCTGGCAGCGGCGGTCGTAGGAACCGATAGCGCATGCTATCTGCAGTATCGCAGCTAGCCGACCTCGCTCTCTTTATCCTGACCGTTGTCGTTGTGGGCAGAAAGCCCACGGTGCGTAAGGTCTCGGCAATGATATGCGTGGTCGCAGTTGTCGATTACGGGTTTGTCGCACTTGTGGCAGCACAAGTCCAGATGAATCCGATTGAGTGGTACCAGCAACAACTCGTAGAGGTTTTCGAGCTCTACAATGAATCCTTTGCGGGGCAGGTGCAAGGCTACGAAAGCCACCTTCCCTTTGTTGCCGGTATCTCTCCTTCAATCTACGTTGTGCAGTCCTCGATTTACGTGTTCATAGGGCTGTGCATTCGTTGGATTGTCGATAAGGTTCGTCGCAAGAGCGAGTGGTCGCCTTTTTCCCAGGTTGATCTTTCGATTTGGTGGCTAATGCCGCTTTTACTGGGAGTGAGCTTCTACATTGTTTCGCTCTTCTTGCAAGACGAAGCCAAGTTTACGGCGAGGCTTGTTGCGGCAAACTTCAT
>CACZSV010000132.1 GCA_902783925.1 uncultured Coriobacteriaceae bacterium | reverse complement strand
TTCCTCAGCAAATGCAACAACCAAGGACCCATTGCGTATATAAGGAAAAGAAAGCTCTTCGGCAAGCTTGGGATACAAGCGCGAGCCTTCGATGTTATAGCGCGCCTTCAGCGTGCCCGGCTCTGGATCGAATCCCGCATGGACAATCCCACTATTTGCGCGCGTCGCTCCTGCGGCGACATCGCTTTTGGATTCGAGAAGGAGGATAGAAATATCGTATCGCGATAACTCTCGGGCACAGGCAGCGCCTGCAATACCGGCGCCAATAATAATGACATCGAACAAGTAATGCCCCTCTCAAACAGACCCATCGTCTTGAACTGTATAAAGATACCACGTGAGGATAACAGGAACTTCGGATGAGTTTGCAGAATGAGTCGGCATCGGGCGGGCCGCATGCGTGAGTCGGGCGGGCTGAAGCCCGCCCCTACGAGCTTGTCCCTACGTAACACCAATTCGGCACAAGCAATTACCCCTCAAATGCGGGGTGTTTTTGGTCCTTGTCGCTCAAGATGAGCTCACAGTCGACTTGAGGCCATTCGATGCCAAAAGCCGGATCATTGTACATGTAACCACCCTCATCGTTGGGGTGGTAGACATCATCGCATTTATACGTGAATTCGGCCTCGTCGCTCAACACGAGAAAACCGTGGGCAAAGCCACGCGGAATGAAGAACTGACGCTTGTTCTCTGCAGAGAGCACCACGCCCTCCCACTTGCCATACGTAGGTGAGCCCTCACGCAAATCGACGGCGACATCAAAGACCTCGCCTTTGACCACGCGCACAAGCTTGCTCTGTGGATGATTAATCTCAAAATGGAGGCCACGCAGCACGCCCTTGACCGAAGACGACTGGTTATCTTGCACGAACTCGACGTCGATGCCTCCAGCCACGAAGTCCGGGCGCTTGTATGTTTCCATAAAGTAGCCACGGTCGTCGCCGTAGGCTTTCACATCGATTATCGTTACGCCCTCGATGGACGTCTTCGTGAATGTAAAGTTGCCAGAGGTGATAGCTTTAGTTTCTGCCATTTCGCTTCCCATCATCTAGTCGCCCAGCTCGGGCAAACGCTGCATAAAGGTCGCGAGCGCGTCCTGCCAGGGCCGCATCTCGTCGCCGATGGTCGCGGTCAAATGCGCGTTCTCAAGACTCGAATATGCGGGGCGATCCGCGCTCTGCGGGAAGCGTTCTTTGTACTCCATGCTCGAAAGCCCCTCTTTTTCGCACTCGATACCCGCTGCATCGACAATTGCGCAGGCAAAATCGAACCAGCTGCAGGTGCCGTTGTTCGTGCAGTGGTAGGTGCCGTAGTTCTCGGTCGCAGCGATCTTTAGGATTTCATACGCAAGATCGTTAGCAGACGTAGGATTTCCCATCTGATCGTTGACGACGGAAATCTTGCCGTTGTCACGGGCAAGGCGCATCATCGTTTTCACAAAGTTCTTGCCAACATAGCCGTAAAGCCATGCCGTGCGGATGATGAAGCTCGCCTCGCATGCAGCGGAGACAAGTACTTCGCCTTCCCACTTGGTGCGCCCATATGCGCTGATGGGAACTGCCGGGTCATCTTCTAGACGCGGGTTGGGATCGGTTCCCGGGAACACGTAATCGGTCGAGATATGCACGATCTTGCCGCCGCATTTTGCAGCCGCGCGAGCCATGTTCTCGGCACCAATTGCGTTCACATGCAAAGCCACGGCCTCGTTTTGCTCGCAACCGTCTACGTTCGTGATAGCGGCACAGTTGATGGTGAGGTCATAGGGGCCATGCTCGCGATACCACGCTGCCACCGCATGGGCATCGCTGATGTCAAGGCTGTCGTAATCGATGTAATCGACTTGCGCGCCCTCGTAAATTCTCGGCACCGCGCCAATCTCTGCCTGCATGGTCTCAAAGCAGCGGCGCAGCTCGTTGCCAAGTTGTCCGTGCGAACCGGTAACCAGAACCTTCATCAATTAATCGCCATCCTTAACATAGAACTTCTTCTCGCTCACGCTCTTGAGGTACTTGCCATACGAGCTCTTGCCATAGCGCTGAGCTGCCTCGATGAGCTTGTCGCGGTCGATCCAGCCGTTGCTGAAGGCAATCTCTTCGATAACGCTCACCGGAATGCCCTGCGCCTGCTCGACGGTGCGCACAAAGTTAGTCGCCTCGAAGAGCGACTCCATCGTGCCCGTGTCAAGCCAGGCATAGCCACGGCCGAGTACTTCGACATTGAGCGTGCAGTCGTCGAGATACATCTGGTTCAGATCCGTGATCTCGAGCTCGCCACGTGCAGACGGTTTGACCTGCGCTGCAAGCTCGCACACGCGCTTATCGTAGAAATAGAGCCCCGTTACTGCATAGTTGCTCTTGGGATGCGCGGGTTTCTCCTCGATGGAGATGGCGTTGTAGTCTTCGTCGAATTCGACCACGCCAAAACGCTCGGGATCATCGACGTAGTAGCCAAAGACCGTCGAGCCTGTTCCGTTTTCCGCACGTTCCACGGCGCGCTTGAGCTGGGCGCGGAACCCGTTGCCGTAGAAGATATTGTCGCCGAGCACGAGAGCGCACGGCTCGCCTGCGCAGAACTCCTCGCCAATGATGAAGGCCTGGGCAAGGCCATCGGGGCTTGGTTGCACCTTATAGCTCAGCGAGATGCCAAGCTGACTGCCATCGCCGAGCAAGCGCTCGAAGTTGGGCAGATCTGCCGGCGTCGAAATGATGAGTATGTCGCGAATGCCCGCCATCATGAGCGTGGAAAGCGGGTAGTAGATCATCGGTTTATCGTAGACGGGAAGCAGTTGTTTGCTCGTCACCAAGGTAAGCGGGTACAGGCGCGTTCCGCTGCCGCCCGCCAGGATAATACCCTTCATGTAGTTCGCACTCCCTGAAAGAAGGCCGT
>CACZSV010000131.1 GCA_902783925.1 uncultured Coriobacteriaceae bacterium | reverse complement strand
GCGGGGGTTTTGAGTCGGTAGAACTGCTATAACCCCAGGTCGGGGTCGCTGTTAACCGGAGGGTTGTAGGTTCGAATCCTACCCGGGCCTGGGCTTTTCTAGATGAAAAACGCGGTTTTTCTCTCTAAAGAATACGGACACAGTAATCTAGGTGTTTTCGCGAGATAGAGGAAACTTTGCATTCGTATAATACGTGCAGAATGAATTGTATCTTCAGTGGTGTTGATTTGAGGAGGCTGATCGCATGAAGACGGTGCAGGAACTGTACGGCGAGATCGTTGTCAGCGACGAGTTGAAGAAAGCCTTCGTCGAGGCCATGAAGGCAGACAGGCTACAAGACTTCTTGAAGGCGCATGACTGCGAAGCAACCGTAGAGGAAATCCAGGAGTTCGTCGAAACCAAGGCGGCCGAGGACACCCCGATCGAGCTCAGCGACAACGAGCTCAAGGCTGTTGCCGGCGGCAGCTTCGTCGATAGCGTTGAGTGCTCCCATAAGGGCAATACCTGCAATTGCTCGAACTCCTGCATTCGCGACTGCTGTTAGGAAGCAGCGCGCATGTTCCGGCGTTTTGTTGAGCACCAGCTCGCCCGCGTCAGGCAATGCCCGCAGGCGAACATGCTCGGAAACAGGGTTTTTGAGGGGCTCGAAGAAGCCCTGAAGCGTAAAGTTGACCTCATAGCCAGCAGCACGGCAACGCATATGATTTCCCAGGCGGTGCTGGGAAACCCGGTCGCCGCCTCTTTTCCCGACCTGATCACTGATGCCGAGCGCGCACAGGCACTGGATACGATACGCAGTCAGCTCGACAACGGGGCCATGGCTCTGCCGGAGCCACTTGTCGAATACCTCGAGTTGCAGCTCGGCTATGTGACGAATGCCTTTCTCGAGGCACTAGATCGTCTGGTGGAACATCGCGATGCAATCTGCGACGCATTGCTGGGGGGAAGACGCTTTCAGGCGATTGACGATATTATCCTTTCGACTGGCGACGCCCACAATTGCGGGCGAAGCGTCACGATTTTTCACACTGATGCAGGAAAGCTGGTCTACAAGCCTCACGACCTGCGGGTAGACGAGCAGCTCTACGGGTTCGTCGAGCGGTTCTTCGGCGATTTCGTTGGCTTCCCGCGCGCCATCGCCTTTGGCAATCAATTCGGGGTGTGCGAATTCGTCGAAAAACGGCGCGCAGAGGGCGAAGACGAGGCGGAGCGCTTCTGGTACCACATGGGTGGTCTGGCTGCCTTCGCCAAGCTCTTGGGGAGCACCGACCTTCACTACCAGAACATTCTTTGCTGCCAGACGATGCCCTACATCATCGACCTCGAGACCATGTTGTCTCCTATCTCCGCGGAGAGGCTGGCCTATCTGCAGTCCGCGGATACGAGGGAGTGTCATACGCATTCCCTCGCCCCCTCGCTGCTCATGCCCTCCCGAGTCGAGGATACGGAGATAAGCGTCCTTACCAACACGGAGGAGAGCGGAATCGCCCCCGTCGTGGACGGCAAGATCGTCACCGTGGGGCCCTACCTGCCCTCGTTCATGCAGGGCTATGACGTTGTCTACACTCGTATTGTGGAGCACAAGCGGGAGATTCGGGAGCTTGTGTCGTCGCTTCCCTCGGACATGACGGTCCGGGTCATCATGCGCGCCACGAGGGGATATTGGTTGATACTGAAAAAGCTGTATCACCATTCGGCCCTGGCGACAACGGAGGGCAGGCAGCGAAGCCTGGAGACGCTCGAGCGGATCTTGCGTGAGAGTGGCATAACCGCAGAAGCTCCGATAATCGACAGCGAGGTTGAGCAGATGCGGCGTGGCGACGTGCCGTACTTCTACACCTATGTCGACAGCCTGTCCCTGTATGGCGAGGGAGAAGAGCTCGTGCTAGGCAAATTCAGCCTAACGGCGCGCGAGCGCATAGTCGACACCCTCGACGCGATGAGCAAAGAGGACGAGGAATTTGACCTTGCCTATATCGAGCGTGCAATCGGGATGTACCAGTGCGAACCGGACGAGGGGGAGGCGGAAGCCCCCGTACGCCGGGATATTGCAGACGCCCCCATCTCCAGGGAGCACGCGATTGCAACAGCAAAGAGGGTATTCCAGAGGATGCACGATCTGGGGATCGAGACACCCAACGGCCGACTGGTGTGGGGGTATGTTGACAACCACAGCCAGGCGTTCCAATTCAGCGGCGCCGGCCTGTTTGACGGCTTTACCGGACTTGCGGTGTTTGCCTCTGCCTGCGCGGCAGTATGGCCCGATGACCAGATTCACGAGCAGGCGGATGCGCTCATCCAGGAAGCATTCGACGAAATTCGGGGGCTGTGCCACGTCGTGGAAAGGCACATAAGCAACCCCAGCCTCGACGTTTCCTGCGGGGAAGGCGCCGGTTTCGGGGGAATCCTGACGGGCATCGCGCTCTTGCGCCGCTATGCACCGAGCGAGACACTGGATGATCTCTGCGAGCAGGTTTTGGCGCTTCTTAAAAAGACGGACTTTTCGGGCTGCGATATCGCTGACCGTATCGGCGGTCTGGCAGGACTTGTTGCCACCTTGTGCAGGTTCGAGGAATACCGGGGCCAGACGACGACGATTCGCAAAGCGGCGGACCGCATCCTCGAGCTGAAGACGTTCATCTACAAGGATTACGTTCTCTGGAAGACCATGTTCGAAATCCCCCGCGTGCTCAGCGGCGCCGGGCACGGGATGTCGGGGATCGCCGAGGCGCTTTTTGCTGCGGCCGATGTACTGGGCGACGATCGGTATCTCCCCGCCGCCTTCGAGGCTCTGGACTACGAGATCGATGCCTACCGACGCTACGAGAAGAAATACGGCACATGGGCCGACTTGCGGGAATTCCCGCCGGTAAAGTACATGCACGGCTATTGCGCAGGAGCACCGGGTACGGGAATTGTGGTCAACCGTATTTTGGAAGAGGGGCGCGGCGACGCGAGGGCGCAGACCATCGCTCGCATGGCGCGGCAGAGTATCGATGCGCTTCCCCTGATGCCCTTCGACCACCTGTGCTGCGGGAGCTCTGCCGTTGCGGAATACTACCTTACCGTGGGCGATCGTGAGGCCGCCGGCAGGATCCTTGGAACCATATGCGAGCGTGATTTGTACGAGGTTGGTCATCAAGATTCTGCCTCGAACGCGAGCAGCAGCGCCGTTGCGACTCTTTTCAACGGGGTTTGCGGCATTGGCTATGAGCTGTTGCGCTACGCGTATTCAGACACGATTATTTCCGTCCTGTGACGAGGCGAATGGCCATGTATTATCGTATAACAGACCGCGTAGCGCTGCGAAGCTGGCCTGATAAAGGTTACGCGATCTACGAGCAGGGAATCCGCAAACCGTTTCCATTAGCGGAAAGGCTTGCTTCGGTCATGCTTCTTGCCGACGCGAACATGATATGGAGACGGACGACGCGGTCATGTTTCTCGTGATGAAGGGGCTGATCGAGCCTTGCGAAAAGGGCGAGCGACCCAGTATGTGGTCGACGTTTTGCGCGTATGACAACGCGTGCTTCCCTATGATGAATCTCATGATCACCGGCAAGTGTAGCTTCAATTGCCTTCACTGTTTCAACGCCGCTGACAATGCTGCGCTGATGACGGAAGTGGTCGTTTGAGGATATCTGCGAGCTGCTGGATCAGGCGCGTGGCTGCGGGATTACCAGTTTCCAGATTGCAGGCGGTGAGCCGATGGCGCATCGTCGCTTTCTCGATATCTTACGCGAGATATACAGGCGTGACATGGACGTCTTCGCGATAAACACGAATGGCTGGTATCTCACGCAGGAAGTTCTCGACGAGATGAAGAGTATCGGTTGCGTCCCCACGATGAAGATATCCTTTGACGGGATAGGCTTCCATGACTGGATTCGTCAACGCGAAGGCGCCGAGAAGAGCGCCATCGCCTCGATGGAGCTCTGCCTTGAAAACGGCTTCAATGTCGTGTCCAATACGCAGGTGAACCGCAAAAATGTCCACACCATGATGCCCACGGCACAACTGCTCGACGGCATCGGCGTTCAGGGAATGCGGATAATCCGCACGACGGAAGCGCCACGCTGGGAGGAAAACGCCGCAGGCGCATGCCTGAGCTTGGAAGAGTACTACGGCTCCATGCTGGATTTTGCCGTGGAATACATTCACAGTGGTTTGACTATGGAAGTGGAATCGTGGCAATACATCGGCCTGATTCCGCAGGATCGGTGCTTTTACCTCAAGCCCGTCAAATTCGCATGCAACCAATATCGGAACGAGGGGTACTGCTGCAACTGCACCCATTCCATGATCGCGCTGACCTCCGATGGAGAGATTGTGCCCTGCAACCAGATGTCGGGCTTTTTCCTCAAGAACGGAATCAGCCTGGGAAACGTGCACCAAACGCCGTTGAAGGACCTGCTCAGTGAAGGCGACCACATCAGAATCGCGAACATGACGGCGGGTGATTTGCGCAATAGCGGTGGCAAGTGCGGCACATGCCCGCACTTTGACTACTGCGGTGGAGGATGCCGTGCTTTGGGCCTGCTGTTTTCCGGCGTTGATGAGATTTCGGGCATTGTACGCGAAGATATCGCGCAGTGCTCTTTCTTCGAGGACGGCTGGCACCAGAAGGTCACGCAAGCGCTGTCCGAATGGACGAATCTCAGCGAAATCAAGATATGAGTCATCCTGGAGTTGCTCGCGCATGCGCATTATGCGTGTTGACTACGGTATTACGGGAACCTCTGATGTGGTGTCCCAGGGTAAGCGGACCGGTGCCGAGCTATGACAGCAAGAGAACCAGGAACTGGGAGCAGATAACCACGCCAATCAGGGCGATCGGATATGTCGCCGCGTAAGCGGAGGCCACGTCGTCGGTTTCGGCCTCG
>CACZSV010000130.1 GCA_902783925.1 uncultured Coriobacteriaceae bacterium | reverse complement strand
TTTCGGCTAAAGGTGCATGGATCATCTGGCCGTGAACATGCACCTTTTGGGGTTTTCAGCAAAGGTGCACCGGGTCGGGCGCGCGAGTTTAAAGCCTGACGTAGTGAAAAGAGAGTGGATTTCGCGACGACGCGCTGAGCGCCAGGCAGGCCACACGTCTCGCGTTGCGGACGGATTCAGGCTAGGCGCGCAAACATTCAGGGGAGACTGTGAGGTTATGCCGTCCCGGCCAAACCGAGGGCCCATCCGCGAGCCCCGTAATTCCAATAATATCGAAGCCCGGACGAACCGTTATTTGCCGTATGAATCCACGATATTCTGCAGCCACTCGAGATACGACGCGCGAAGCCGCTTGGGGCTTTCGATCTTCACGTCCGCACCAAGCGTCGCGAGCCACCCGTAGAACACGGGGCTCGCTTTGACCGGGACCCTAACCTTGGCAAATGCCCCCTTGTTCACGGGTTTTGCCTCGACATCGCGACCAAAGCGATCGATGACGACGTTCATGACCTCGGATGCTACCTTGAGCGTTGCCATGACACGCTCGCCTTCGTACATGCCAAACACGCACTTGGCGACCTCGTCGGCATCGTATGAAGATATCGTCTCGTTGCGCTCGCGGGGAGCGTCGAGCTTCTCGACCTGCTCCATGCGATCAACACGGTAATTTCGGATTTCGCCATCGGCATCACTAAACGCAACAAGATAATAGGAACCATCCGAATACGTGAGATTGACAGGTGAAACTATGTGCCGCGAGCCGTCCTTGCGGTATTCCTTCTTCTTTTCCGCGTTATAGCGGAAATACCTAAATGACACCTTCTTCTTTGCGGCCATCGCGTCTTGCAGTTTATCAACAATGACGAAATCCGACTGATCCTGCCTCTTAGGACGTCCGTACACATGCACTTGCTTTTCGAGAGCCGAGCGCTCCTGCAACGAAGCCATGGAGCGAATGCTTTTAACGAGCGCCCGCGAGCTACCATCCGAGAGGAACTTGCTCGATTGAACGGCATCGATAAGAAGCATGAGCTGCGATAATTCGAATTCACGTTCGGCCAGGACATATTGCACGGGCTGACGCTGAAGCGTGCGGATGTCAAAACCCACTTCGCGCAGCGCCTGCAAATCGCGATACACACTCTTGCGCTCGGCCGTTACTCCGCGTTCCGCGAGCTTTTCGATAATCTGGGGCATGGTAAGACCATGCTCCGGATCTGTCTGGGTACGCATGATCTCCATGAGATACAGAACCTTGAGCTTTTGGGTATTCGTTGCGGTCATGGCTTCTCCTCGCGCTCGTTTTGCGATGTACCAATTATAGACCACCGAGTCATGCACCGAACACCCAAAAGCCCATTTGCAGCGGCGTATGGAATGAGCCGGGCATGTCATGGCGACTCACACGTAACACTGGGACGCGCTTCAGCGCGCCCGTTTCTGCAGCAATGCCGGTTGCACGGGAGGGCTGAAGCCCTCCCCTACGGATGGCCCGTTCTCAATGGGCCATGCCCGACTCATTCATGGATGCGCTTATGCCGCATGAGGCACAAAGGTCTCCACACCCGACTGCATCACGCGAAGCGTAACGCCGCTTTCAAAATCGAAACGCACCCCCTCTCCGATAAGATGATCCTCAAGGGCAATACGCGAGATCTGCGAGCCCGCAACCCAGCGCAACCCTGCTGGACGACGCCAAGAATCCCCGGACGATTCCTGATATCCCTCTTGCTCCTCTTGCGCGCCCATATCGATGCTCAGCTCGTTTTTCTCATCCCAAAAAATTGAGATATCCCGTGCTTCGGTTCGAACGATGATGGGCGAAAACGCGCCGTCGCTGCGATAGAGCACATCTGCCACCCAGGATGATTCTTCATCTTGCTTGAGGCAGTCGTTCAGTTTGCGGATCATTGCTTGCAGAGCGTTTTCATTGCTGTTCACTTCTGCCTCCTTTCAGGCTCGTCCTTCGTGCCTTGTGTATCGTATGACGCACCTGTGACACGTTTTTGCTACGCCACCTATCCTGCACGGAGCATGCGTATCGACACAACGCAAAAACGCAGGCCGAAATCTTCCTCGGTGGCAGTTACCGCATATGCGCTACCCGGGCGCTCAAAACGCATGCCACCGACAAAGCGACTCGCCTCCATGCCCATCTTGCGTGCGGTCTTGACTATCGCATTGAGCATGTGGAGCGTATCGCCTGCGTACAGGGCGCGGGCATGCCAATACGCATTTTCGATTCTTCGGCAGGCTTCCTCGGTAAAGTGGCGTTCGTTCACATCCTGGATCTTTGCAAAATCGACCACGAGTTCCATCAGTATCATCCCCCATCTGCAATTGTGGACCGTGCTTTACGCACGTCCATCTTCGCGCAGGGGTGTGACAGAAAATCACCCGCGGGCTTTGGCCAGAGATGTCAGAAGCTTGATGCGGTTAATCTGATTCACGTGGCTTATGCCAATGTCGTATTCCACGCTCGATAGGTTCGCGTGCGCATCGTACGCGCGTACCTCCTTGAACACGCCCGAACCGGCTACATGGCTCGAAAGACATGTGAAGGTCTGCGAGAACAGCACGTTGTGATACCCAGCGTCGGCAAGCGAGAGCATGCTCGCCTGCGTGCACCAGCCAGCGCCCGCATTCACGCCCGTGTCAATGCCCTGCCGATGCGCCACACGCTCGAGCTGCAGATACGAAAGCGCAGGCGCATAGCCCACTCCGAGCTCGCCCATACGCTTGAACGCGTGTTCCTGCGCCGTCATTGTGCACTCTGCAAATGCGCTGAGCTTGGCGGCTTGCTCACCGGAAACGAGCCCCGCCTCGACAAGCGTATTATGCACAGCCTGCGTGGCAAGCGATGAGGGAACTGCTTCGCACCCTTCTTCGGAGATACGCGCGAACACCTCGTTGTTCAAATTGGGTGTAAGCGCCAAAGACGCGCTTCCCAAAACGGCGATATGCTGCTTTTCGGCCCCAGAACCATCAAGAGCGGCAAGCTGTTCAGCGGCCAGTTCGAGCGCGACCTCGTCCACGCGCACAGCCGAGTGCCATTGCGACTTCTTTATCCCCATCTGCACTGCGCATCTTATTGCGTTTATCGTCTCGTTCCTCAAGCGCGGCAATGAGCGAGCGCACGCGTATTCGCGTTGAAGAGATGTCGGTCATATCGTCGACCTTGAGCGCAGTAAACGTCGTTTCGTTTTTGCGGCAGACCTCACGCAGCGCATCGTGCAAGCACACGTCGATGCCACACCCAAACGAATACAGCGAGACAAGCTCGAAACCATGGGCGTGCATCGTCCATTGCGCAACCTGCTGCTGAATATCGGAAACACGCCATCCCGTCTGTGTGGCATCTTGGTCGGCAATGATCGATTCGCGTTTGATATACGCCCAGATAGCTTCCGAACTAACCACGGTCATGCCGCTAGTCTCGAGCAAGGTCGGGATACTGTGATTGATTTCCGGGTCGAGATGGTAAGGTCTGCACACGAGCGAAACTCCCCAACCGCCGTGTTCCTCCATGAACTCGCGCGCATCGTCGACATATGACGCGATTTCCGCGTAGTAGCTCTGCAGCGCCCGTACGCCAGCCGCGCAAGCCTTCTCGAGCTCACCTCGCTCGACGTTCGCGCCGCATGCGTCGAGAGCCTCGAGTAGTTCGCGGCTGTCGGCCTCTGATATGCGCCCTTCGAAAAGCGAATTGCCCACGCGCGGAGATGCGAACTCGACGTGAGCATCCAAACCCGTGGCACCCATTTCGAGTATGTGGGCATAATCGCAGACAACTGGGCAGTCGAACGCATCGTTCTCGTTTCGAACATGCGGATAAAACATCCTCGAGACTCCACGTTCAACGAGATTCGCGATATGCCCATGCGCGAGCTTGGCTGGATAGCAAGTCGATTCGCTCGTCACATTCGACATGCCCTTTCGGTATAGCTCGGTACTCGACCTGGCAGACAGGACCACTTCGAAGCCCAGCGCCCCAAAGAACGCCTGCCAGAAGGGGAATTGCTCGTACATGACAAGCGCACGGGGAATACCGATGCGTCCGCGGTCGATGCGCTTCGTGCGTGGATCGATTTTGAAGAGACGCTTGTACTGGCGCGTTATGTATTCACGTCCGTCCTTGGGAGGCTGGGCTGCAGCGATGGGACGCGTGCAGCGATTGCCCATAATGAACTGAGCAGATGTCACGCGGTATATATCCGTCGCATCAAGGCCATAGCTATGCACGCCCTTGAGAACGAAGGTCATGGGGTTGTATTCGCGGGCCTCGTCAATAGAATGCGAAACACTCAGGTCGGTGAGAAGGCACGAGTTCGTGCACAGGTCGCAGCGACGCGATTCACGAACCACCTTGACGGTCGATGCCTTGAACGCATCGAGTATGGTCGATTTTCCACCCTCGTCACGCTCGATTGCATGCAACGCGGCGCCATATGCACTTGATATCCTGCCCGCCAATGTCGAGCAGAAAATCGACATTGGGCATGATGCTCTGCGCCGCTTTCATATGGGCGAGCGTCGAGCGAATGTTCGTCTGATGGTACATATAGCTTTTGTGAACGACTTCGTCATGTTCATCGAGGGCGACTATTTTGACCGTCTTCGACCCGCAGTCGATGCCAACACGCAGTCGGGTTTCGCTATCCTGCATGATGCTCCACCACTCCATCCGCCCTGCTCATCGTGCAGAGTCAAGTTCCTCATCCTGAATGTGCTTGATTATACATATGTATAAGATTGGACGGTGTAGAATCGAGGTCATCAAGCACCAAAAAGCCAATGTGAAAGGGCAGGTCATGAGAAAGCCGAGAATCGCCGCTGCGTGCATTGCGATCTTCGTCGCGCTCGGCGCACTGATGCTCATGATCGCGGGCTGCTCAGCAAGCGTATCGAACCCAGGCTCGTCTTCGGGACGCGTGGGCGTCTCGCCCTCCGCAAATGCGTCTTCTTCGCAGCCTTCGCTTTCTTCAAGCACCTCGTCCTCCTCGTCTTCTGCCGCAAAAGAGACTGCTGCCAAAGTTCCAGAAGGCTCGACTTTTTCCGCACGCTTTCTCGATGTTGGCCAGGGAGACGCAGCAATCATAGAATGCGACGGCCATTACATGATCGTCGACGGAGGCCCTCCAGACGCATCGAGACTCATGTATTCGTATTGCCGCGACCATGGCATTAACCAAGTGGACTACCTTGTGGCAACGCACCCTGATACCGACCATACAGGCGGCATCTCCGGCGCGCTGCAGATCGTGAGCGTAGGGCGCGCCTTCTGCTCAACCACCCAAGCTGAGCAACGCGCGTTTCAGTCGATGGAAAAGTATCTTGGCAAGCAAGGCGTCTCGATCGAGGTGCCTCGTGTGGGCGAGACGTTCTCACTCGGAGGCGCCACGGTGCAGGTCGTCGGGCCGGTATATCGCACAGACGACGACATCTCCAACGACGATTCCATCGTCCTCATGATCACATACGGAGAAACATCGTTTCTGCTTACCGGAGACGCAACCGAAGAAGAGGAACATGCAATACTGAGTGCTGGGTACGATATCGATTGCGACCTGCTCAAGGTCTCTCATCATGGCAGCGCGCATTCATCGAGTTCTAGCTTCCTGCGCGCGGCAAGTCCAAGCTCGGCCGTCATCTCGGTGGCTAAAGACAACGGCTATGGCCATCCGAGCGAAGAAGCGCTTACGCGTTTGGACAATTGCGGCGCCACCGTGTACCGCACCGACCTGCAAGGCGACATCACGGCAACAAGCGACGGGACAACGGTAAACGTCTCGGCAGAAAAAGGGGCTGGAAGCGACACGACGATTTCGGCAAGCGAAGCGCAAGCTCAGCAGCTTGCCGGCATTTCCTATATTGGGAACCTGCGTTCTCACAAGTTTCATCTACCTACCTGCAAGAATCTCCCCAAGGAATCGAACCGCATCTTCTTTGATTCGCGCCAAGAAGCAGTTGATGCCGGCTATACGCCCTGCGGAAACTGCAAGCCCTGAACCGTAGCTCTTCATGCCGCGCAAGGTGCTCCCCGAGCTGCGGAAAAACGCGTGTACAATATCGGTCATGAAGATCATCATCTCCCCAGCCAAGCAGATGAAGCGCCGTGAAGATATGGTGCCGCCCGAAAGCGAGCCCGTCTTTCTCGATCGTGCGCAAGAAGTGCTCACATGGCTAAAAACCCTGAGCTACGACGAGGCGAAACGTCTGTGGCGTTGCAGTGACAAGCTCGCACACGCTAACTACGAAGCGCTGCAAAACCTCGAGTTGAGCCAGCAGCTTACACCCGCCGTGCTCGCGTACGATGGCATTGCATTCAAATACATGGCGCCTTCTGTTTTCGAAACGGGGCAGTTTTCATATGTGCAGGAACACCTCCGCATACTCTCCGGGCTCTACGGGGCGCTTCGTCCCATGGATGGCGTCGTGCCCTATCGCTTGGAGATGCAGGCGAAGGCGCACGTGACTGGCACACGCGACCTCTACGAGTACTGGGGCAATTCACTGTATCGCGAGGTCATAGACAATTCGCGTACGCTGATCAATCTTGCATCCAAGGAATACTCGACTACTATCGAGCGCTACTTGCAGCCGCACGATCGCTTTATCACCTGCACCTTCGCAGAAAAGATAGACGGCAGGCTTGTGCAAAAGGGTGTCTATTGCAAGATGGCGCGAGGTGAGATGGTGCGTTTTATGGCCACCCACAACGTCACCGAACCCGAGCAGCTCGAGAACTTCGATTCGCCAGATTGGCGCTTTGCACCCGAGCTCTCCTCGCCAAAGGAATATGTCTTCTTGCGGCGGTGAGTCGGCATATGGCGACTCATTCGGGCGGGCTGAAGCCCGCCCCTACGCCAAGCCCAAATGAGTCATGAAAAACAGCCCACTCATTTTGTGCCACCACATGCCGCTGTTTTACAGTTCCGTAAACGCTAGGCCCTTTTCCCTTGCTATACTCGTGCCATCGGGATGCTTATGTTTTACGCACTCGCGGGAGGAGAACTCGCCATGCGCAACCATATGAAAGTCACCATTGCTCTTATCAGCGCAATTGCTCTTATCGTGAGCCTCATAGCCTTGAGCGGATGCACAAAGAGGTACACCACACGATTGCATGTGCTCCCCATTGCCTACGGCGATGCCCTCATCATCGAAAGCAATGGAGTCTTCGGCATCGTCGATTCTGGCGAGAGCTGGGATTACCCAGACGGCTCCGACCCCCGCTACCCAGCTAGAGAAGGCATAACTAAAGGAGACGGCGTCGAAGAGATGCTCTTTCCCCTTCTTGACGAGCTCGGCGTGAGCGCGCAGAAAGGCAACCTGCAGTTCTACATCGGGACCCATCCACACAGCGACCATATTGGCACCGCATCGCAGGTTATCGAAAAGTACCGCCCCAAATATGTCTATACACCCCGCTACGACGATTCCATGCTCCCTGAGGATGCACGCTGGGATAACCAATATGTATACGACAGGCTCATCGCGGCAGCCCACAGCACGGGCGCAACACTCATTCAGGATTTCGACATCAGCGCCGATGCGTTCCCCCAGGCTGGCGAAGACGGAACCGCAGTAGGCAACCCGACCTTCCCGCTCGGAAACGCGACTGTCTCCATTCTCGGCTTTGCAAAGTCGGAAACGATGCCCGAAGGGGGGTTCGCAGACGCAAACGATATTAGCTATGAGGTCCTCTTCGAAAACGATAAATACCGGACCTTCCTTGCAGGTGACGTTGTGAAATACGGCCCAAGCGAGCAGATTATCGCCGAGACAGTTGGCAAGGTTGATGTGCTCAAGCTTGGCCACCACGGAAACGACAATGCCGGATCGAAAGATTTCATCCTTGCGCTGAGCCCCGAATTCGCCATTCAAACCGGAAGCGAATACGCGCTCTCCGGTGAGACCACGCGGGCTCTCATGGACGTCAAAGCCAAGTACTACCCCACAAGCGAGGCAGCAGATTTGAGGCTGAATGACCTCATGTTCACGTATTACAACACTGGCATCGAAGCCAATATGAAGCCATACGAACTTGGGCAATGGGGCTAGTAATCCAATACGTCCCCGATGGATGCCTGAATGCACAGATCGGCGTTTCTGTCACGTGGCGTAGCGGACAGGTTTACAATCGCCAGATGTTCGCCCCTGAAATAGTCGACGAATCCGGCAGCTGGCCAAACAACGAGCGATGTACCGGCTATCAGCAGCAAATCCGCTTTCTGGATTGCCTCAAGAGAAGCTGAGATCACCTCGTTATCGAG
>CACZSV010000129.1 GCA_902783925.1 uncultured Coriobacteriaceae bacterium | reverse complement strand
GCAACAAACTGCTGCACCTCGGGCATATCGATAACCGCCCCTTTGCCAAGCGCCGTTGCCATCTTGCGTATCTCTGCATCCAAATGCACCGTCGAATCACCGACAAGCGAGATGAGCTCCTCGGCTGCCTGCTGAGTCATCGAGACTTCCCTGCTTGACGCGAATTGACGCACCTGGGCGGGTAACTCCTTTGCGCTTTTCGGGCTGCAATCGACGACTGCCGTCTTGTCGATTTTCGCGATCGCTTTATATAGACGGGTGTTCTTGGCGAGCTTCTCTGCGACGAGCGCGAGCACCGTCGATTCGTTTGGGCTCGCGAGATACTCGATGAGCGCCTCTTGCGTGGGCTTGCGCATCTTATCCGCATCGTTGACGACAACAAGCCGTTTTTCGCTCATGAACGGGAGCGTATTGCATGCGCCGATGAGCGAATCGGCATCGAGGCCGCTTCCCACGAGCGCGTCCTTGTTGAAGTCGAGGTCGCCGAGCTTTCTCATCCGATCGTTAAGACGCCCGAGCACGAATTCGCGCTTGAGCTCATCTGTGCCCACTATAAGATACACGGGAAGAAAAGAACCCGATGCCATACACGCTCTCCAATCTTTTTCTTGCCCGTTATCATAGCGGATTCAGGGGCACATGGACGCATTGTCATCGTTGCGTGAATACACGCATCGCGCCCTTCGAAAACTCGACGGTGATATCGCCTTGCGTATCGGTACGGTACACACGCGCTCCCGATTGCTCCAGCTGCCCGAGCGTCTCCTTAGCCGGATGGCCATATTTGTTATCCGCACCCACACCAATGAGCGCGACGGTCGGACGCAGCCTTTCGAGCTCTTCTTGCGTCATGCCTCCTTTGCTCCCATGATGGGGCACCTTCAAAACATCGATATGTTCGAGGCTCTCCACGACGCGCTTTGTCGCATCGGCCTCGGCGTCTCCCGTCAACAAACCACGCGCTTCTATTACACCATCGTGTTCGGCATCGTATTCGACGAGATTAACGAGGCTGTCTTCGTTTTCGCTTTTGCCCCCGTTCTGAGGCGCGAGCATGGTCAATGCAAAATCACCCGCTTCTATTCGAGAACCAGGCACAAGGCCTTCTGCGCCTCTTCCTCCCGTCACCCAACGGGCCGCCTCGAGCACCTGCGCCTCGAATGATTCGTCGAGCAGGTCCGCGTGGATGAAGACATGGTCCACAGAGACGACTCCCGCAAGATTGCGAAGAGCGCCGCAATGGTCGATGTCTTTATGAGTGATAAGAACCGCATCGAGATGGGTAACTCCTTGCCGTGCAAGACCGCGTTGGAGAACGTCACCGTTTTCTCCCGTATCGACAAGCATGTGCGCATCGCCGCTTTCGATAAGCATGCAATCGCCCTGCCCCACATCGATCATCACGATGCGCGATGCGTTCGGGTCGGCGCGAAAGGCATTATTCCCAAAGCCCGTGGCAAGAGCAGACAAAGCGGGGGCACAGAAAAGGCAGAGCACGAGCGTGGGAGCGACAAGCCGCGCCCGCGTATGGAGCGACGGGGGTTTCGACTCCCGCACATGCGAGCCACGTGCATGCGGAAGCGGCCACAGGACCCATAACGCAAGCATTGCAAGCACGAACGCTGCCGCAAGCGCTTGCGACTGTTGGTCGATCGGCATGCAAGCAAACGGAACATCTGCGAGCACATGCACGACACGCGCGCAGCAAGCGGCAATCGCCCCAGACCCACGCAACAAGAGCATGCCAACAGGAGGAACGATTTCATATACGAGCAGCCCGGGTATCCCTACGACGAGCGCGCCGGTAATCAAGGGCGCGGCGATGAGATTCGATATCGGAGATATGAGAGGCAATTGCGCGAACAGAGGAACCGTTACCGGCAAGGTCAAAAACGTCGCCGCACACGTCGCGGAAACCGCTGAGGCCGTCCTCTCCATTCTATTTGGAAGCATGTATCCGATCCACGACTGGAACAGTGGCCCGAACACGACGAGGCCTCCCACAGACAGAACCGAAAGCAAAAAACCAAGTGAAAAGGCTACGGACGGAGAGAACCCAACGAACAAGAATATACTCAACGATAACGCGCTAATAATGTGCTTTCTCCGTTTTGCACTTGCTGCGATAAGCGCGATTGCGCACATAGCACACGCGCGTAACGCAGAAAACGAGAAGCACGTGAGTGCGACATAGAGCACGAGAATGCATAGCGTGGCCACGTTTCTTTGTACCTGCCGGAAGCGCAGCGTAGAAAGAAACGAGACGACGAGCATGCTCACGACCGCGAGATGCGTTCCAGAAACGGCCATGAGATGCGCAAGCCCCGTGGTCTTGAACGACTGTTCGAGCTCCGTTCCGGCGTAGAGCGATCGCTCTCCCAACAGCACGCCAGCAAGCAGTGCGGCCGGTTCCCCACCGATCTGCTCGATACGCGCAAACGAGGCATCTCGGAACCTGCAGACTAGCCCTTGCAAGCCAAAGCTGTAGCCCGTCTCCTCGACGCGAGTCACCTTGATCATTCCGACGAATCCGTTTTGATGATTCCAACGCCCGCCCTCGTCTGCCTTGATTGCGGAAACAGAACCACGCAACTCGAGAGCATGCCCGGCACTAAGGGCCTCTTCTCCTTCGGGCCAGAGCACGCGTACGCTCGCGGACATGGGCCCACCGCCTTGGCCTGCGCTCAGACGCGCATTGGACACGGTGCCATAATCACGCACGACGGGATCTCCACTCAGCTCGACGTGCACCTCCTGGCCAGACGCAAACAACTCCCGCACCGATTGCACCTGAGCCTCCCAAGAGCTCCAATACATAAGCGATGTGCAGATCACGATGCCAAATGAAAGACAGCAAAGCATTACGCCCGAACGGACAAAGGAATACGCAATGCGCTTTATACACCGCAATCGGTGCATCACCCGGGCAATCGCCGTGCAAAGCACGCATAACAGAACAAGCACCGTTGCAAAAGCTGCGAGCACATGCGTCACGAAAGCCGTATCGAATGCATCTATGAAGAATTGCCAACTCAGCCATTCTGCAGCACCTGCGGCAAGCCAGGCGGATATACCGACCCCGAAAAGCGCGCCAAGCGCAGGTCGTTGTGGCGCTTCGTCCAAAATAGAGTCACGCGAATGCCCGCTCATATGCAAATCTTATCCTTGAGGTTCGCAAAACGCGTCTCGCCAATTCCAGAGACATTTTGCAAATCCTCGATGCGCGAAAACCGCCCGTTGTTTTCGCGATATTCGACGATGCGCTCGGAAAGAGACGGACCGATGCCGGAGAGCTTCTGGAGCTCTTCTGCGCTGGCGGTGTTGATATTGATTTTGGAAGAAGCAGCCTGAGCTCCTTGTGAGGGGGTTGCCCCACCTGATGCCGAACCGAGCGCACCGCTCTGGACGGGGTCTTGGATCTCTCCCTCACGCGCAATCACAATTTGCACGCCGTCTTCGAGACGCTGGGCTAGATTGACGCTTGCCGCCACGGCATCTGGCAAAAGCCCGCCGGCTGCTCGCACGGCGTCACCCACACGAGAGCCGCTTTCGAGTTCGACGAGCCCCGGATGCTCAACTGCCCCTTCGACATCGACCACAATCATGCGTGAATCCGCTTGTTCGGAACCTGCTGTATTGTTTCCAGCGCTTTCGTTCGTACTCGCAGATACGCTACTGCTCGACCTTTGCGATTGAGCTGCAAGCGCCGTTGAAAAATCCTCGTTCGGTTGAGGCCAAAAATGCCAGATGCCAAAAAGCAGCATGCAGAGCGTTAAAGCGATCACGCCGAAAAACGCCGGCTTGGGAATATGAGAAAGCCCCGCTTGTCTTAGCAGGCTCTTTGCATGCAGCGAAATGTCATCGACATCCATATTTGCCCCCTAGAAACGATTGTTTCTTCAAGGTGCAAGCGTAGGACGCGAATCTATCAGAATCTCCGAACGATTTCGGGCACCCTTCTGAAATAAGTCGAATGGATTTCAGATATGTCACTGAGTGCAAAGTGCGGAGCATCAGTCCTTTAATCATCAATCTGAATGACGGGCGCCGTGAGGGCCCTCAGCTGGCCGCGGCTCGACGCTCGCGGCACGGGCGGGCAGGTTCGGGCGGGCTAAAGCCCGCCCCTACGAGCCCGCCCCTACGTGTGTTCGACGCCATCCCCGAAACAATGCGTCTTCCAACATAATGGAGCGGGTAGCGAGCGTATGAGCGGTCGATGCCATGCAGGCCCGCAGCATATAGGGAAGCGACCTCTTTGTCGGCGCTAGATCATCTGGATAAAGCCCACGAACTGCAGTATCGAACCCTCAAGCACAAAGACATGCCAGACGCAGTGCATGTAATGCATCTTCGAGCCAAGCCCGTAGAAGATTATGCCGATTGTGTAGGCAAGTCCTCCTGCAAGAATCCACCCAAACCATGCCTGGCCGATATCGAGCAGAAGGTCGAACGGGACTATTATTACCATCCAGCCCATGACCAGATAGCTGATCATGCTGAAGACCTTAACAGGCATGGAGTTCATGTCGATAACGTTCACGATTATGCCGAGAAAGGCAATGCCCCACTCTGCTGCCAAGATAATCGGCGCAAACGAATGTCCCCAAAACGCGATGAGGGCAACAGGCGTATAGCAGCCTGCGATGAGCAAATAGATCGTACAGTGATCCATGACGCGCAGCACGCGCTTGATATTGCCAGCCGGCATGAGGTGGTACACGCCGCTTGCCGAATACAAGACGATGAGCGTCGTGCAATAGATGAGTATGCCGGCGAATTCGTTAGCCGAAGCGCCTGTCATGACAAGCGTCACGAGCGACCATACAAACGCGGAAAACGCGAGGGCAGCCCCAAGAAGATGCGAGATGGCGTTGAACAGATCCTCATCCTTGTAATAAGCGGGAATGCTGATCTTCGAAAGCCATTTAGATAGCCCGGTGCTTTGCGTGTTTTGCGGGATAAATGCACTGTACACTGTTTTTTCCATGACAACTCCCTACCTATGCACGCAAAATTGTAAGAGTTAGATGTAACCTTGTATAGAGTTTTTCAAAAACCTTTCGGTATTTTGCGCAAACTTTTCTTTGACTGGCGCAAACCGAAGACAGTAGAATGGCTCACACGTGAGTATGAACATGAGGAAACAGCATGGACAAGGCAATCGAGAAGCAAATTCAGCAAGAGCTTGACGGTTTTCACCTTCCGCGATTTAGGGATATCCCCGATGTGGGACTCCTTCTCGAGCAGACCATGCGCTTGGTGGACAGCTATCTCAATCCGCTCGATGACATGCACCTCACCTCATCGATGATCAGCAATTACGTCAAGCACGGCATCATCGCGCGCCCGGTCAAGAAAATGTACGGACGAGAGCAGATCGCAGATCTCGTGATCATCGCCATTACAAAGACCGTGCTTCCCCTCGACGACATCAAGCGGATTCTCGAGATCAAGCGCAGCGATTACGAGGCCGATGCAATCTACGACTATTTTTGTGAAGAATGCGAGCGCACGATACAGAAGCTCGGCACCCATGAAGAGGACAGGCCTCCTGTTCATAATGATTCGGCCGGGCTCAAGGAAATGTTCGTGCTCATACTCACGACAGCGGCGCACAAGATATACCTTGAAAAGCATATTCGCGCCATGCTGCCCCAAGAATAACGCCGCACAGCTTATGAAAAACGAGCGTTAATCCCGCCAGCCCGCAGGAAGAATCTCAATCCACTGATCGTCGGGGTCAGCGATGAAATAGAGCCCCATGCGCGGATTCTCGCGGATGATACAGCCCATCTCCTCGTGAAGCGCATGGAAGGCTTCATAATCATCGACCTCGAAGGCGATATGCACATCTTTGCCGCCGTTTTCGTACGGCTCGGTATAACCACGGTTCCAGGTAAGCTCGATTTCGAAATCGGCGGCATCGTTTGCCATGTATGTGTTGGTCCACGAACCATCTTCGGGGCCGATTTCATGTGTTACATGCATGCCGAGAGCTTTTTCATAAAACGCGATGGTTGCCTCTTTATCGAGTACGTGCGTGCAACGATGGATGAACTTCGCTTCCATAATCCCTCAATTCATAGATGGGTCACTACGTGATGACTATAGTACCTTACTGCTCCAGATGACATCAGAGCTGTCCGCGCCGTCGATTTCGCAATCCAACGGTAACCGTCGACAAAACCATCAGAGCGGCTGCCAAGAAAGCGGCGATCCAAAGAAAATCGCCTGCCTCGGCGTAGATGCCGCTCGTCTTTGCTCCCCCGGCACCGTCCTTACCTTCATCGTTTTCCGAAGTGCTCGTGCTATCGAAGTGACCTTTATTGATGTCACAGGCCATAGCCACTATTTAGGAAGCTTCGATTGGTTTCCAGCCGATTCTCTCGAGCCGGTCTGGATTCACACAGCGAATGCTGACGTCGTCGTTTGCGGGGTTTTGCCAGGGTCGTTTATACCCGCACGCCCCGCTGCAGGTGATGCAAACGGGATACGAGGAAAGATTCGGTCTCTTTACAGAAAAAGCGTTCATGCTTCAAGTCTACACGAAGAGCATAGGGGCAAGAAACGCAAGGAGCACTTGCCGCACGTGGTGCCAATACTGGAAGTAGCCCGCTTATTCTAATAAAATACAGAAAGCTGAATAGTACAAAACGAGCTGGAAACGCACCAAATGAATTATTAAACTATAGGAATCTTGGCGATAATCATCCTTGCGATTGTCAACCAAGATGTTCTCTGGAAAAGACACGAGGATGCAGAGCCATCCCTCAAGGCATACCGTGCCTTCCTCTTCGGCGTGCTCACATACTATATTACCGACGCCCTTTGGGGCATTTTCGACGATCTCCACCTCATCTCGGCTATCTATGTAGACACCGAGGTGTATTTCATCGCGATGGGTGTTGCCGTTTATCTTTGGGCTCGTAATGTCGCGCTGTATCTCGGGCAAAAAGATATCATCGGCAAAGTGCTTCTCATCTTAGGTATGGTTTTTTTCGCTTTCAGTGTCATTGCCGTGATCGCCAATGTATGGATTCCCATCGTATTTTGGTTCGACGAGAGTGGCACATACCAAGCAGGGCCGATTCGTTACCTTCTTCTGATATTCCAGGTTGTCATGTTCATTTTCACCGCCATCTACACTTTTGCGGCAAGGCGATTTGCCGAAGGGTCAACACGGCGACGCTACCTTGCTATCGGAGCATTCGGCGTCGCAATGGCGGCTCTCATCGTCGTACAGCTGTACTTCCCTCTCCTCCCGTTGTATGCCATGGGGTGCATGATCGGTACCTGTCTCTTACACACGTTTGTCGTTGAAGACGAAAAAGAGGAATCGCGTCTTTTGCTCGAGGAAATGCTCCTTCACGAGCGGGAGCAGGAGCTCGAGCTCGGCGCCACGCGAGAGCTGGTCTATACCGATGCTCTGACCGGCGTGAAAAACAAGCGCGCCTATGTCGAGGCCGAGGCGATGCTGAACGCGCGCATTGCGACGGGCCAAATCGGGGAATTTGCGCTCGTGGCATTCGACCTCAACGAGCTCAAGCACACGAACGACACCCTTGGGCACGAGGCAGGCGATCAATACATCGTCGAATCCTGCAAGTTTATGTGCTCCACGTTCAAGCATAGCCCGATATACCGTATTGGCGGCGACGAATTCATCGCGATTTTAGAAGACGAGGATTACGTGAATCGCACGGAGCTGCTCGCTGCTTTCGACGCCCAGGTTGAACAGAACCTGAAAACCGGCGGACCGATAGTTTCTGCTGGTATTTCTGTGTATAACCCAACGCAGGATAGCAATTGCTGGGAAATCTTCGATCGTGCTGATGCGAAGATGTATCTACGGAAAAGCGAGCTAAAGTCAATGGGCGCTGTAACGCGCGATTAGCGCGAGCGTCACTTGCACGCCTGGCTCGAGGGGTCCCTTTCTTCTGTTCAGTTCTTTGGGGTGGGTCGGCAAAAGACGAGCCACCAATTCATCCGCATTTGATAACTATTAGCATTATGCAAATAGTTGTGCAATACGAATAATATTTTTGATACAATAGCTTCGGATTCATTGACAGCAGGGTTCGCCTGCTGTGCTGCGTGCACCTGATGCCGCTTCTATGGATACGGCAAAACCACCAGCAAGCTAGCTGCATTTTCCGCAGTTGCGTTTAAGCAAGGGGTTTGGTCGTTCGCATGGTATCCACTCCCCTTGTTTATTCCAATGCCGAGAGATGCTGGCAGGCCTACCCGCTTGGTGCATCCAATAGATGGCGTGTATGCCAAAGTGATTATGAAAGGAGTTTCAAATGAGCGTTTCTCGAGAAGAAATCAAGGAGTACTACAGCAACATCACCGTCAAGGAAAAAGGCGAGATGGTGACCAACACCTGCGCGTGCGGCCCCGAATCCATGCCTGCATATATCCGCAAGATCGAAGCTGAGATTCCCGAAGAAGTCACGAGCCGCTTCTACGGTTGTGGTTCTCCGCTTCCGCCTGCGCTTGAAGGCTGCACGGTTCTCGACCTTGGCTGCGGTACAGGCCGCGACGTATTCCTAGCGTCCAAACTCGTCGGAGCATCCGGCAAGGTCATCGGCGTCGACATGAACGACGACCAGCTCGCCGTTGCCGAGAAGCATCATGCGAAAATCGCCGAGAAATGGGGCTACGACAACGTCGAATTCAAGAAAGGCTATATCGAGACCCTCGACGAGATCGGCATTGCCGACGAAAGCGTCGACGTCGTCATCTCGAACTGCGTCATCAACCTTTCGCCGGACAAGGAAGCCGTGTTCTCGCAGATTTGGCGCGTGCTCAAAATCGGCGGCGAGCTCTATTTCTCCGATATCTTTGCTGACCGCCGTGTTCCCGACGAGATTAACAACGACCCCATCCTCGCGGGCGAATGCCTGGGCGGTGCCATGTATATCGAGGATTTCCGTCGTCTCATGACAAAATGCGGCTGGCAGGACTTCCGCTACATGTCCAGCAGCGCGGCCACGATCGACAACGAGGAAATCGAGGCAAAAATCGGAAACATACAGTACAGCTCTCGCACCGTACGCGCATTCAAGCTCCCCGACACGGTCGAGGATATCTGCGAGCAGTATGG
>CACZSV010000128.1 GCA_902783925.1 uncultured Coriobacteriaceae bacterium | reverse complement strand
CTCAGGGTTGCCATCACTCTAAGACAACCGACCGACGCAAGCATCCCAACGGGATGCAGTCAGAAAGTGTAATGGGCATTCGGCGCGTGGAGGACAACAAGCAATTGGATGCTTCGAGCGGCGGCAAACTGTCCAGGCTTTTCTGGGGGCGGATGGTGGATGCCAGCTCATCCGAGCGCATCGTAGCATTGGTGTTCACCGTGGTCGCCATCGCTGCGCTCTCGTTTTGCCAGTTGGCGTTTTTCCCACTGGGCGAAATCGCAGGCAACCCCATATACGCCATCCTCGCGATAGCTCCGCTCATGATGGGGGCCATCATGTTCGGCCCCCTCACGGGGTTGCTTCTAGGATTGTATTCGGGAGCGGTGCTTTTCGCGCATGCGAGCCTATTCCCACTGGACTTCTACGAGGTCCACTACCTCACAATTCCGACCAACACATTCGTCCTGTTCACGATATTAGGCGGAGTGGCAGGACTTGCGTTCTCTTTTATCACCAAGAGTAAGCTCTCGCCTGTAGCAAAATCCGTCTTGATTTTCCTTGTATGCCTCCTCCTCTCCGCTGCCATGAGCATAGCGCTCGTCTGCGTCGCTTTGGCTGTATATGAGGCGATGTATGGCTACCCGATGGAGGTGCTCCGCGCATATCTCTTCATATCTGAAGTTGGAGTAACCGTCCAAATTCTCGTGGATGCATTGGCGGCAGCGGCGTTTTGCCTCATCGCCAATAACGTAGTAGGCAGGGTCATTCGCGAGCATAAGAAGCGGAAGTTGTCCACGATTTTCCAGAATTGGATGTTGTTGGTATCAACCATCGTGTTTATGGCAGCCAGCTCGGCCATCTTCACGTACGCAACGGTCACTAACCTGCGATCCGCTAATGAAACCATTATCAGCGAAGCCGACTATCTCGCCTCTCAACTTCATATATCTGAAGATGAGGGCACGCTTACAACCAATCCTCAACGCTTGCTGGAGGGATACGACACGAAGCTCGACGGACAGGTCGTTATCACCGACAGGGCCGGCACCATACTCGCAACCGACGATGATGAGAGATGGCCCGTCGGCGATTCGTTCTCGCGAATCACCGATTACTTGAACTCTGATTTCGAGGGCTTCCCTGAAGTCGAGGGCGTGTCTCCCAATACTTGCTATGTATTGGAATATGTATCGACCTTGGGTCATATTGACCAGCTGCAGATACCGGGACCCGATGGGCAAATGCCGACAGCTCCCCTGTACGTGGGCGTGGTAAAGAACGACACGGGATACGTGGCGATGATGTGGAAACCTGACATGGTGTATGCCACAAGGTCCGGAATCATGACAGCTGCAACCATCTTGGCGGCGCTTCTCATTGCTTCGATTGGGATACTTGCCAACATCCTGCTGCGCAAGATGGTTGTCCGCCGCATAGACGACACCAACTCCTCACTCGAGAAGATCACATTCGGAGACCTGAATGTGCGCGTGCATGACCAAGACACGGTCGAGTTCGAGTCGCTCTCCACAGGCATCAACGCAACGGTGGTTGCACTTAAACATACAATCGAGGAAGTGGAGCAGAAGAACGCCCAGGATCTCGCCACCGCCAAAGCCATCCAAGAGGACGCGATTCCCACCGAGTTCCCCGCCTTCCCGCATATCGACAAGTTCGATATCTACGGCTCGATGAAGACGGCCAAGGAGGTCGGCGGAGACTTCTACGACTTCTTCGAGATAGAGCAAACAACCAAGATCGGCTTCTTCTTGGCAGATGTCTCCGGCAAGGGCATCCCAGCGGCGTTGTTCATGATGGCGGCCAAGACGCAGCTCCGTAACCACCTGGAGGCTGGCCTGCCGGTGGACGAGGCCGTCAACTCCTCCAACCATCAGCTGTGCCTCGGCAACGAAGCGGGTATGTTCGTCACCGCGCTGGTATGCGTCATCGACTACGAGACAGGGCATGTCGAGTACGTCAACGCCGGGCACAACCCCCCGCTGCTGCTTCACGAAGACTCATGGAGCTGGCTCAAGGACGTCTCGGGAATGCCTCTGGGGCTCTTCGATGGTATCCCCTACGACAAGCTGGAACTCGACCTGGCAAAAGAAGACACGCTCTATCTCTATACCGATGGCGTGACCGAGGCGATGAGCGTCGAGAACGAGCTGTTCGGAGAGGAGCGGCTCGAGGAAACGCTTGGCCATTACATCGGAATGAACCCGCGATCGATATGCGTCGGTGTGCGCCGTGCCCTGACCGAGTTCACGCAAGACGCCGAGCAATCCGACGACATCACGATGCTGTCCCTCAAATACGGCGTACCGCCCGAGGCAAAGGCCACGATGGTGCTGGACGCGAGACTCGACCAGCTGGTGCACGTGGTCAACTATATCCATGCCGAGCTCTATCGACGGCGAGCGCCCAAACCGGTCTACGGACAGCTGGACATCGCCTGCGAGGAGCTGTTCACGAACGTGTGCCTGTATGCGTACCCAGATGCCACCGAAGAGAACCCGGGCATCGCCCGTATCCAGTTCGAGTACTCCCCCGCCCCACCGACGCTGACCGTCCAGATAGCGGACGACGGCGTGCCGTACAACCCGCTAGCCAAGGAGGACGCCGCCAGGGCCGACGAATACGACGACGTAATGGACGTACCCGTCGGCGGACTCGGTATCCTGATGGCAAAGAAGAGCGTCGACGAGATGAGCTACGAGCGCGTGGATGACAAAAGCAACGTGCTTACATTGAAGAAGAGCTGGTAGGGAACAACAGGAGGAGCAAGTATGGCAACACCAACCTGCGAACTATGCGGCGGCAACGATTTCGTCAAATCCGAAGGACTGTTCGTCTGCCAAGGGTGTGGCACCAAGTATTCCCCCGAAGAAGCGCAAAAGCTCATGAAAGACGAGTCCCAGGGTGTCATAGGCATCGTCGCCGAGCAGGCACGCGAGGCAGCAATGCAAGCGCAAAACTTCAAGCAAACCTCGCAAGGTAACCCGCATGACGAGTGGCACGCTCACGAGCTCCGAAGCGCTGCGGACTTCAACGCGCAGGCCGTAAACATCAACGCAACTGGCCCGCGTGGCGTCAACAACTACGTATGCCAAGCCTGGCAGCTCATTATCGAGGAATACAACTCAGCCGATCATCCAGACAAGCAGCAACATGACAACCTGACCAGCCGCGCCAAAGAATGCCTGATGTTGCTCAACAGCGCTGCGCTCATCGAGCCGATGAACAACGTGCAGAATCTCGTCATCTTCGAAAACTGCATGGAAATAGAGGAGTCGGTGCGCGAGGCAAAGTTCTGGGAGCAAACAGAAGACGGCACCTGGAAAAGCGATACGATCGGTTTCTTCGACAAAATCGAGATTGCCGGCCAAGATGAATCGTGGGAGACAAAACGCGATAGATACCGTGATGCCGTCGCCCAGATCTACATCGCGGCGCACCCGGATGATGCAGCGCGCAAAAAAGAGCTGCAAGAGCAGGCTGAAGGTATTCATGCACAGCTCAACGAGCTCAAAGACGAGAAGCGAAGCAAAGGCTTCTTCAATTTCAAGGAAAAAGGCGAAGTCAAAGAGCGGATGAAGCCCGTGAAAGACGAGCTTTCGGCCGTCAACCGAGAGATCAACGAAATCGACCGCGCGGCCCAGGACTTTGTGGACCAGCAGCTCAAAGATGCCGGCAGCGCATACGTTTGCCTGGATTTCTAGACTGCAAATATGGCGCGGGCGGGGACATCATAGCCCTGCCCGTACGTCATTTTGGCGACGGGCGCATCTTATGCGCCCGTATTGTATGCACCCTGCATGAGCCGCCCGTTATTCTTTCGGCGTGTCGTCTTGCTCCTCTTTGCCGCGACGCGGATTCATCTTCTCAAGCTCCACGTTGAGCTTGTCGAGAATAGCACTGAGCGCCGCTTTCTCTTCATCGTCGAGAGCCTGGAACACATCGGCAGCCGTCTGCTTGCGCATCTCTGCAATCTCTCGTGCATGCGTGCGCCCGTCCTCGGTTAAATACACTTTGATCGCGCGGGCGTCTTCGGCAGACTTCCTACGTTCGACGAGACCGTACTCTTCGAGCTTGCCTAAAAGCTCCGACATGGATTGCGGGCGAATTCCCAAGAGAAATGCCAGGTCTTTCTGGTTCATGCCCTCGTGCATGGCGAGCAAAGAGAGCGCACGAATCTGCCCGTGCTTGTGCCCCTTGCCGCCATGTCCGTGCGGAGCGTGACCCGGATGCCCGTGCCCACCCTGCTCGCCTTCAGGGCCGTGTCCGTGGCATTTGCCGTGTCCGCCGTGCCCATGGCGTGGACCAAACGGCTTCTCGATATGCTGCATGATCATGCCAGCGCGTACGAACTTCCGCATCAACTCATCGTTTTCGATAGCCATGTTCGTATCCCTTCTATAATCAGGTTCCTTATTGATACCAATAATAGAAAGGTACCTGATTAATTTCAAGCCCTCTTTGTTTCCGTCATGTTTCCGTTACCAGCCAACAAAATGCGAAAATGGCCTTTCAGCCATCGAAATGAGGAAAAATATTCAAAACCTGTTGTCAAACGTGCACAAAAGCTCCATACTCTGCACACCTTCATAGAAACCTTCGGAATCCAATTGGAGACCGGAGGCGGAGAAGGCTTCCGGAGAATCTCTTAAATGAGATGCCGAAGGTGCAAGGTCTGCTGCCCACGCTGCAGACCGAAACTCTCAGGCAAACGGACGGATGAAGCACGAAAGCTATACGGACATTCCGTACAAGCCGCGTTCGTCATTTTCGACCTTCTCTGGGCATGTTTGTAGACAGCAAGGGAAGGGAATCATGGAACAAGCATTGCTCGAAATCGTTTCGACGATTAACTCGTATCTGTCGAACTACGTCCTGCTCATTCTGCTTATCGGAACGGGCCTATTCTTCACTATCCGCACGAGATTCGTGCAGTTCCGCTGCTTTGGCGAAGGCTGGAAGCGCATGTTCGGCGACTTCTCGCTTTCCGGCGGAGACCGTGGTGGCTCGCTCAGCTCGTTTCAGGCAGTCGCCACGGCAATCGCGGCTCAGGTAGGCACCGGCAATATCGTCGGCGCATGCGGAGCCATCCTCATCGGTGGCCCTGGCGCGATTTTCTGGATGTGGATCATCGCGTTGCTCGGCATGGCAACCAATTACGCGGAGGCCGTGCTCGCGCAGGAAACCAAGCAGGTCGATAGCGAAGGCAACACGCATGGCGGACCTGCGTACTACATCACCACAGCGTTCAAGGGCAACGGCGGAAAGGCACTTGCTGTGTTCTTTGCAATTGCCGTTATCATCGCGCTCGGCCTTATCGGCCCGATGGTGCAATCCAATTCCATCGGCGAGACCATGAATCATGCGTTCAACGTGCCCACATGGGTCGTTGGTCTGCCTATCGCGGTCTTTGCCGGCTTCATCTTCATTGGCAACTTGCACCGTCTGGCTTCTGTCACGGAAAAGCTCGTCCCCATCATGGCAGTGCTCTACATCGCAGGCTCGATTGCCGTGCTCTGCATGAACGCCGAACATCTGGGCGAAGCGTTCAGCATGATCTTTACCTATGCCTTCAACCCGTCTGCAGGCTTGGGCGGAGCATTCTTCGGCATCTGGGCGGCTATCACGCAAGGTGCAAAACGTGGCCTGTTCTCCAATGAAGCCGGCATGGGTTCGACGCCGCACGCGCACGCCCTCGCCGACGTCAAATCGCCGCACGAGCAAGGTGTCGTCGCCATGATCGGCGTCTTCATCGATACCATCGTCGTCGTGACCATGACCGCGCTCGTCGTCATCAGCGTGCTCTACACGGGCAACGGCCCGCTCGCGACTGCATACGAAACCGCTTCGAGCAATTCGACGGTTGTTGAATTCGTCCAGGCAGAGGGCAACAACATCGTCGAGGGATATTCGCTCAACGCGAGCGGTGAGCTCGAAAACGATAAGGGCGAGGTTGTTCTTACCGACGCCGATATGCACGACCCCGCCGCCATCGCGGGTGCCATCGGCATCTCCAAAACCAATATGGCGCAGATCGCTTTCGGTCAGTTCATGACAGCAGGCGGCGGCAACATCTTTATCTGCATATGCTTGCTGTTCTTTGCTTTCTCGACCATTCTTTCGTGGAATCTCTTTGCAAAACTCAACGTGCAATACCTATTCCGCAAACGAAACGACAAAGTGCCGGTGCTCATCTTCGCGCTCGTCGCAGCCGTGTTCACGTTCATTGGCACGGTTCTGCAAAACGATGTCGTCTGGGAGCTGCAGGACATGTTCAACCAGCTCATGGTACTCCCCAACGCCATCGCGCTCTTTGCGTTGTCGGGCATAGTCGTAAGCTATGCGTGCAAGCGCAAAGGTGCAAAGAAAGACTAG
>CACZSV010000127.1 GCA_902783925.1 uncultured Coriobacteriaceae bacterium | reverse complement strand
TTACGCGGGCACGAGCTATGACGGTACTGCCTACGGGCCCAGTGCTACCGCACCCACGTTTGCTGGATCCTATACAGCTACGGTTACTGGTGCGGGCAATTACACCGGCACGCTTGCAGCCGAAGCGTTTACTGTTGCTCCTAAGGGGCTGACTGCAGATAACATTGCAGCAATAAGTTCGCTTACATACACGGGCGAAGCACTTGAGCCCGCTGTTACTGTGACCGACGGCACGAAGACTCTTGTTAAGGGCACCGATTACACGGTCTCCTATGCAAACAATACTGATGCTGGTACAGCGACGGTTACGATAACGGGCATTGGCAACTATAGCGGTACACCTGATGTCAACTTCACGATTGCTCAGGCAACGAACAGCTGGAAGATTGATCCGAGCGTTAGCGGTTGGGAATATGGCGATTGGCGCGGCCTGCAGACTGGTGGTAAAGCCGAATTCCAAGCGGCAGGTGAACCGGAATTCACGTTCTACGGAAGCGAATCGGACGCCCAGACTCAGACAAATCCGTTTACGCCTGACACGAGCACGCTTCCTGGAACTTATTGGATGCGCGCACGTGTTGCAGCTACTACGAACTACACGGCTCTCGATGGTCTCGATAAGCTTGTGAGATTCATCGTCACTCAGAGCGTCGCGGGTGCCATAGGAACGCTTGCTGACTACCCGTCCACCTACAGCGGAAACGCTATCGAGCCGACATTCGTGTCTGTCACTCTGGGTACGACTCCTCTCACGAGTGACGACTACAGCATCGCGTACTACGATCTCAGCGGAAACAGCATTGAACATCCCACAAATGCTGGTACCTATAAGGTCCGCATTATCGGTAAAGACAAGTATTCGGGTGTCGCCGAGGTCACCGAGTTCACAATCAATCCTGCGGATCTCTCGGGCATGACGCTTACGCCGAACAGCTACATCTATGATGGCCAGGTGAAGAATCCAACCGTAACGATCTTTGGCGTAAACAGCACAAGGCTCACTGCCGATACGGATTACACGCTCAGTATTCCTTCGGGTCGTGTGAATGCTGGAACCTATACCTATACGGCAACCGGCATGGGCAATTACCAGGGCACCGTGCAAGCCACCTTCACTATCAATCCCGCGAAGGTCACGGTGAACACACGCAGCGGACTTGTTTACAGCGGTGGCACGCAGACCGGCGTTGTGGGCGGCACGGGCTATACGCTCAGCGGCGAAACGAATGGCAAGAACGCCGGCAGCTACACGGCCACGGCCAAGCTGCTAAACGCCAACTATGTATGGGATGATGGCAGCACCGGCGTGAAGACTATCAGCTGGAGCATCGCTCAATGCAACGTCTCTGACGTGAACGTGACCGTCTCTGGCATGACATACACGGGAAGCGAGCTCAGGCCCGAGCCCATCGTCACGTGGAACGGCAGGACGCTCGTGAAAGACGTCGACTACACTGTCGTCTATTCGAACAACGTGAATGTGGGTACAGGGCATGTGACTGTGGTCGCTGGTAGTGATAACTTCAAAGGCTCCAAGACGGTCGACTTCACCATCGCGCCGAACGGCATCGACATGTACCGCCTGTACAACCCGAACAGCGGCGAGCACTTCTATACGGCTGCTGTCGACGAGCGCGATCACCTCGCGTCGATCGGGTGGAATTACGAGGGCGTGGGCTGGAAGGCGCCGACGGTATCGAACACGCCGGTGTACCGTCTCTACAATGCCATTGGCGGCGAACATCATTACACGACGAACGCCGCCGAGAAGACTTTCCTCGTTTCGGTTGGCTGGAATGACGAGGGCATCGGTTGGTACAGCGATGACGCCAAGAACGTGCCGCTCTATCGCGAATACAACCCCAACGCCTTCGCCAATAACCATAACTACACGTCCGATACCGCTGAGCATGCCTGGCTGATTAGCCTCGGCTGGCAAGACGAGGGTATCGGCTGGTACGGTCTCTAGGGACTCCGCTCGTTGCCGCAGCTAAACGCCTGATGCGAAGAGGCATGCTTCAGCGCGCCCGAGTCCGCGCTCTGACGATACCCGCGCAGGTGGGGCGGGTGGTAAAGGCTGCCCCTACGAGCCCGCTCCTACGTCTTACGGGGCGCCAATGCCATGTCGTCCTGATCATTGGGGGAGTATCCCCCAATGTTCTGTCTCCAGCCGCAAAGGTGTGCTGGATTCGCCTCCTGGCTGGTGCACCTTTTGCCTTTGGGCATTGGGGGAGAATCCCCCCAATGTTAGCGTGCATGCCACGCGGGGCATACCGAAGGTTCATCGGCCTCGTGGCTCTTCGTTCTACTTTTCGTCCGAGAACTTGCAGTAGAGATCTGCAACCTCGATGCGGGTGGAGCAGCCGGTCTTCTCGCGGATATTGCGCGAGTGGAACTTGACAGTACTCTCGGTCACATAGAGCTCATCGGCGATTTCGGCATAGGTCTTGCCTTCCACGAGCAATGGAAGAATCTCGCGTTCTCGCACAGAAAGGCCATAATCGGCCGAAAACTCGCCCAGCGTATTAGTCTGCGAACCTTCTTCAGCTCCCAAAACGAAGATACGCTTGTACAACATGAAGAGTAGCCATGCACTGATAGCAAAGAGCACGGTCGTCACAAGCACGAGCGTGATGGGGGAGCCGCCTAGGCTAAGGCAGATGATGGTACCGAGCACATCGCCAATACGTCCGAATAACAGACCCGCGGCGCTGATCCACAGCCTTCCGTCTTGCGCAGCGAAATCGGCAAAGATCAGGATGCGGAACACGGTGAAAAACCCGAACAATAGATACCCGATGGCCCATATGATAATGCCGGACGCGCCCGCGCCGCTGAGTGCAAGCATGAGGAAGGGCACGACGAGCGAAACGGCGCATAGCAGCATCACATAACTGCGCTCGCGATCGGCTACGATGCCTGCCACGAGAAGGCCGACGCCATAGAAAAGCCGCGATAATTCGAGGTTGACGACGCCCGAGAGGTCCTCGGCGGGAAATGAGAATCCCGCGTTCTTGACGAGGCTCACGAGCACGATCGTCACGCACGCAAGCGCGAGAATGCCACTCGGCAGCGCGCTTTCGCTTTGCTTTGGGCTAGGAGATTTCTTCTGAGCTTGGGAGTCAGTGCTTGCAGTGTCAAGCGGCTTTTGCATGACGAGCACGAGTGCGATGCACATGGCGGCGAGCACGGCGCATACCCCAAGGCATGCAAGGCCGCTCGCAAGCACGCCGCCTCCAATGCTCGAGATCAGCCAGGATGCGAGCGTTGACGCGGCGTATGCGCTTCCAAAAACCGTGCCCCGGCGTCCCCTTTTGACACATCCCGCAAGGCAGAGCAGGTAGTATCCCTGCGCAAAGCCTATGCAGATGTTCATAGCCCAGCCAAAGCCGAGCGTGGTTGCAAGCGTTTGCGTCATCGTTGCGGGATCAAGCAAGACGACATATGCGACAAGCGATACGATTACGAGCGCGCGTAGTTTTCTGTCGCGTGCATGCGCGCATGCTGCCATGAATAATCCGAGTCCGAGGACTTGAGAAAGATAGCCCATGACCATGGTGTGGAAATCGACTTGCATGGCTGAGGTCTGTTCTATGACCACGTTCAGCCACGAGAACCATCCCGTGGAGCCAAGGAGAAAGCACGCGAATACGAGAGTTGCTACGCGTACTCTCGTGTCATGTACGAATTCGCCTGCATTCATGTAAACTCTCCTACACACCTCGTTTTGCTGCGTGGATTATACGATGCTTGACCGAGAGCTAACCTCTATCAAAATCGCAGTATAGGATAACCTATCCTTACGCTAATCCCTCAATTTGAAGCTGATAGCCGCGTTTTTGTTTGTTAACAAACCTGCTGGTAAGGCGGCTTCGACGAGCTCGAACGATAAGAAGAGAGCCAAGACCCCCCAAGACGGGCGATGAGGGTTCTCCTGCGACGATGCTTGTCCTAATGGTCGTTTCCGTGCTAGCGCTCTCCGTGATTGCTGCCATGTGGCTGCGTAAGTCCGAGACCTTCCGCTCGCGTACAGGGCGATAGCGAAGACTGGGTTAGCGGCAAGAATGTGTGTCTGGGCTACTCATAATCCGCTGCTGCGCACATTTGTGTCCAAAGTTCGAGTTCTCGGAGCATAGTGGGTTGATGCGATAGACTCGCTCCTCGACGGGAGCGTCTTTCTCTTTGGTAAGGTGAATCGGTAGAGAGCCAACCGAAATCTGGCAATAATTTCTATTTACTGACGATTTTGTCCGAATTGCTGCTTGGAATGGCAATTATTTCTATTTACTGACGATTTTTTTGAAACATTTTGATTTTTGCGTAAAACAGCTTTGCAAATCGCCCGATAGAGAGCATGGACAGTTTCAGGTTTTCGAAAACAGACGGGTTTTTCGTCAGTAAATCGAAAAAAATGTCAAAAGACAAAGGTTTTCATAGAAAATCGTCGGCAAATCGATTTTTTTGACATGAAAGAGTAAGTCTAGAAGTGATAGCCGTAGCTATCCGAGACGAGCACGTCGAAACTGAACCCTTGCGACTGGTAGTACTCGATGATGCGCGGCAGCGCATCCGCGGTCGTGCCCTTGGGGTCGGAATCGTGCATGAGCACGCAGCACGAATTGCAGCCTTCGGACTCGCTGATGATATTGTTCACGAGCGTGTCAACATCGCTGGCCGGCACGGTCGAATCGCCGATGCTCACGTTCCAATCGAAGTAGTGCCAGCCTTGGTTGGTTGCCGCCTGCTTGAAGGCGTCGGCGTTGCCGGAGTTGAAGCTATTGACGCTGCCGCCGGGAAAACGAATGAGCGTCGGCGTGAAACCGAGGTACTCGTTTACGGCGCTCCCGATTCTCGAGATGTCGGCCACGAAGTTCTCGGGGCTTCCGTACACGTAGTCGTAATTATGCTCGTAGGTGTGCAGGGCAATTTGGTTGCCGCGCTCCCATATGTCTTTCACGTAATCGAGATGCCCGGTATTGCCCATAACGAACCACGTCGCCTTGATGCCGTAGCGGTCGAGTGTATCGAGAATCTGGTGCGTGTGGCTCGAGGGGCCATCGTCGAAAGTGAGATAGACCACGCGCTTGTCGGGCTTGACGTTGTTTAGACTGTCACTTGTGCGTAGACGGTCTTGCTCGTTTGCCGTGAGCTGAGCGTTCGCGGATGTGGAAGTAGCCGAGCTTGTCGAGGAGCTCGCACTCGAGCTGGTAGTTGAGCTTGCGCTCGTGCTCGCAGAAGCATTCGATGTGGAAGAAGAGCTTTGTTGGGGCGCTATTGGCCGTGAGCATGCGACAAAGCGAATCAGGCAGATGGCGATGACGCCGATGATGATGCCGATGACGAGGGGCAGATAGTTACGCTTGGGTGGCTGCGGCTGCGGAGCTTTGCGAGTCTGCCGAGACTGCAATGTTTGCTTTGAATGCGCGCCGTACTTTTGCTGGCTGCCCGAGCGGCCCTGCGTGTTTCTATATGCATCAACGGGCCCTCGTGAATGCTTTCCCATATCGCTGCGTCGATTCTGTGGCATGCTGTGCATCTCCTCGTGAAATGTGGTCTCGCACAGCTTACACCAAATGCTCTCTTATTCGTTGTCTTGCGAAGCATTTCGAACGTACTGTGTGTACAGGTCGGATACCTCCATACGCGTTGCGCATCCTGTCTTCTCGCGAATATTGCGCGTATGGAATTTCACGGTGCTTTCTGTCACGTAGAACTCGGTGGCGATTTCCGCATAGGTCTTTCCCTCCACGAGCAACGGGATAATCTGCCGTTCGCGTGCAGAAAGCGCGTAATCCGTGCAGAACTCGTTGAGCGGGTCTACCTGCATGGCAACTTGCCGATTGGGGAGGAAAAATCTGTGGTACAGCATGAAGAGCATCCATGCTGTAAAGGCGAACAGAACGGTTGTTGCGAGAATGAGCATGAGGGGCTTGCTGCCAAGGGCAAAGCAGATCGCGGTGCCGAGAACGTCGCCTAAACGCCCGAAGAGCAGGCCGGCAGGTGCTATCCAGAAACGTCCGTTGTCTGCGGCGATATCCGCCAGCAGCACGATGCGAAACACGGTGAAAAACCCGAACAGCAAGTATCCGATAGCCCACATGATGAGGCCGGACGCGCCCGAGTTGCCGAGTGCGAGCATGATAAAGGGCGAAACGAGCGAAAGCGCGCAGAGCCCGAGCACGTAGCTGCGTTCGCGGTCTGCCATGATACCTGCCACAACGAGCCCGATGCCGTAGAAAAGGCGGGAAAGCTCGAGGTTGACGACGCCCGAGAGGTCTTCGGAAGGAAACGAGAAGCCGGTGTTCTTAACTAGGCTCACCATCACGACGGTTGCGCAGGCAAAGACTATGAGCTTGCGTCCTGTGAGTGTTCCCTTCGAATTCTTCGCGACTGCGGACTGCTTTTTGCGTGCGTTGGCAGCGTTGTTGCTTTGACTGGCGAGCTGCTCATCTGACGGGGTCAGCCCCTCGCGCGTGGCGAATACGAGCGCGGCGCTTATGATAGCGAGTACCGAGCATAGGATGAGGCAGGCGGACCCGCTCGCGAGAAAGCCGCCGCCAATGGTCGAGATAAGCCAATTTCCCAGCGTCGATGCGGCATATCCGCAGCCGAGCACCGTACCACGCTTGTTCGTGCCGACAAGCGCTGCAAGGCAATAGAGATAGTAGCCCTGGGCAAAGCCGCAGACGATGTTCATCGTCCAGCCAAAACCAAGCACCGCCTCGAGCGAATCTGCTGTCGTTGCAGGGTCAAGCAGCACGACGAACACGATGAGCGCTATTATGACCAGCCACGGAAGCGTCTTTTGGCGCGAGCGTCTCTCGAGGACCGCTGCCGCGACAATGAATACAGCAAGGCCGAGCACCTGAGCAAGATAGCCGATTTCGATCGTGAAGAAATCGACGTGTTCCGGATTGGCGTGCTGGATCACGCTGCTGAGCCACAAAAGCCATCCTGTAGAGCACAGAAGAAAGCATGAGAAGATGAGCGCAGCAACGCGCACGCGCATGTCTCGTATGAAGTCGACGAAACCCAATTGGCTGCTCTCCTATACCTGGTTTTATTGCGGGAATAGCGCGAGGCTGCACTTTGACTGGCCTCGTCTGAACTCGCAAAACAGTGTGCCTATACTAAAACTAACCTCTTTGAAGATGTTCAGAAAATGCATGTTTTCGAGAAAAACGGCATGAATGACAGAGCCAATTTGGAAACTGGAAATGGGTGGATAAGTTGGAAAGGTGAATCGGTGTGAGTCGCGAGGGACGGGCGACTCATAGAGCTGCGGGGAGACTACGTCGCGAACCCTGCCGACTCATCAGCCGGCAAAAGCGATTCTTAATTTGAGTCATGAGGAGCGTCATGCCGACTCACTCTGAGAAGGTAAAACCCATGCATTGCTCAAATCGTATTGTGCCAATTGCACAATACGTCTATGCAAAGGCGCTTGTTTAAGCCCAATGCTTTCACATAGTGCATGTTCTATCATGATTCGGATTCAAAAGGGGAGGCGCAAGGCGTGCTTACGTTGAATATCATCGAACACGAGCTTCGGCCATACGGGCGTATCGTGCGCGCTTGCACAGATAATCCCTTGTTTACCGATTTCAGGCTCTATGTCGAATCGAGCCACCCCATCAACGATGATGTGCTGTATCTTTGCGGCACGCGCGAAGAAGTCGACAAGGCGGCTGCTCTCAACCGCAAGGTCATCTACGTCAATGCGATTGACTCGACGCCTCACGAGGATGCTCTCATCTCGGTGCTTCAAGGTGAATCGCTGCTCATTGTCTTCAATGCATTGCTCGATGTGGTGTTTCGTATTGCAAACTGGGAGCGCGCGATGGACGATGTGCGCTTTGGCGGCGGCGGCTTGCAAGAGCTTCTCGACGTGAGTTCGGCTATGCTGCGTAACAACGTCGTGATCGTGGACCCTTCGCTCAAGCTGCTCGCCTACACCAAAGACGTGCCATGCGACGATCCCATCACGACGGAGCTCATCAACCACGGCTACCATACCGAGGAAAACATCTCCAAGTTCAAGCTCCACAAGCGCTTCAAGCCCTGGGCAGAAGAAGACGGGTTCATCGTCAACGATAGCTACGAGATCTGCAAGTACATAACCGTTGTAAGATCGTTTAAGACAAAGTCGTCGTTCTCGATCATTGTCATCATGATGTGCAACGTCGCCGCTCTCGACGATTATCTGCTCGATATCTATGCCAAGTTTACTGATCGCGTTGGGTTTTTCGCCGCACGCGACTATCCCGATGATAAGCCTTCCGGAAACGCCGTCGACACCTTTCTCAAGGACCTGTTTTTGGGGACTGCCGGTAACGAGCAAGCCATTCGAGAGCGCGGGCATATCGCGGGAATTCCATACGAAGCGCGTTTCTGCTTGTTCTATATCTGCGAGCCAGAAGGCGGTGTTCCCAAAACGCGCCTGCTCTCGGATGTGTCGAGGCTTGTCGCACCTGCCAAGACAGCTCTTGTGGACGACGCTGTGGTGGTTCTGTGCTTTAACTGCCGAAGTGACCGGTGCGCTCTGCATTGCGCATCGAATTCGTGCCCGCTTGGCCATACGTCGCTTTCTGCCCGCATAAACGAGATGATGGAGCGTCTCGACCTAACATGCGGTAGAAGCTCGAAATTCACCTCGCTTTCCATGGCGCCCACGGCATTCGAGCAGGCGCGTGCGGCATGTCGCATTGGTTGGAAGAAGACGCTCAGGCAGGGCGACTTGGCTATTCCCCATAATTGGAGCCGCGTCGTGTCGTTTGATTCGTGCATCGTCGATCACCTGGTCGAATCGGCTACACAAAAGGGAACAGAGCTTGTTGGGCTGACATATGCGGGCTACGTGCTCGAATCGATTCATGGGCAAGATTCGATTGCCAAAACCGACAACTACGTGTTTTTGTACGAGTACCTCATGAACGAGCGGCGTGCAGGTGTCGTGGCAGAAAAGCTGCACATGCACCGCAACAACGTGAAATACCGCATCGATCGCATCGAAGACCAGTTCGGCATCGACACAAACGACCCAGCCCTGCGCTTCGATTTTTTGCTGGCATACCGTATTCGCGAGGCGCAGGCTGTGCAATCGGCACAATAACCGTTTTGAAAGTGGGTCGATTCCGCAAAATGACTCGATGCCGCTTGCGATCCTATTCTTTGGCCCAACGACGCAGAAAGGGGCTGCGCCGCTCGGACTAAGAAAGGATTATTCAGATGGCAATCAAAAAACATGAGGATATCCGCCTCAACGTGAAGCCGATGTTCCTGACCCTGTATCACGAGTACGTATTCGAAGGCCCATGCCGCTTTGGCGAAGGCATGCAGCTCGAGAAGGAATTCGACCTGCACATGGCCGCCGAGAAGTTTAAGGGCTGGTATGCTCAGCTCCAGGCTGCCATGCCCGCTGATGTCGTGAATCTGCTCGAGCCGGTCAAGGTCGAGCGTGACGAGCAGTTCCTGACCAAAGACGAGATGATCGAGCATCTGGCTGAAGGCTGCGAAGATGTCGACCTGTACTACATAGGCTACGCGAGCCGTCCGTACGATCTGGCTCTCGAGTTTGCGATGCGCACCGGCAAGCCCTGCGCCATCACGCAGGCCTGCTGCGCTTCTGCTATTACTTCGGCAGAGTTCCTCTCCCGTGGCCTGGAGTTCTATTCGTTCGAAGACTGGGCTGATGCCACCGAGTACATGACCGTGCTGCGCGCCCGTAAGGTGATGAGGGATTCCAAGATCCTTGCCGCCACGCGCATGACAAGCGCCGTTTCTGTGAGCGCCCCCGACTCGATCATCGATCCTGAGAAGATCACAGCCAAGTTCGGCACGCGCCTGCGTTTTGTGTCGGCCCATGAGCTGCTCGATCAGATTAGCTACGACGATCCCAAGAGCAATCACTGCACGCCAGGTCGCGTTGGCCTAAACTTTGACGACGAAGATGCCAAAGGCATCGATAAGCTGACCGACGAGATCATCGAGGGCGCCGAAGAATGCCAGATGACCCGCGAGATGGTGAAGAAATCCGTCGAGGCCCACTGGGGTATCCAGAAGTTCATGGACTACTACGAGTGCAACTGCTTCACCTGCCCGTGCCCCGACCTGTGCGCGACGCGCCGCCTGAACGAAAAGCAGTT
>CACZSV010000126.1 GCA_902783925.1 uncultured Coriobacteriaceae bacterium | reverse complement strand
GTACTCCCCAACGCCATCGCGCTCTTTGCGTTGTCGGGCATAGTCGTAAGCTATGCGTGCAAGCGCAAAGGTGCAAAGAAAGACTAGCCGCAAAGCGCCAAACAGCAAAGGGGGTTGCAGGCGAAGCAACCCCTTTCTTTTTATTATCTTAGCTTCCCATGTCATCCCGAGCGATCGCGCCAGGCCCTCTGCGGAGACCCCTCGTCTCGCGACGCGTACTTCTCTAGGGAGAAGCCACGAGCGGTTAGTGTCCAAAGTACGGGTTCTCCCCAGCAAAACCCGAGGTCGCGAAAAATGAAAGGCCAAGTTTGGACACTGATACTCCAACTTTGGATATTATCGCCCCAAGTTTAATGGGACAAAAAGAGGTGCCGAACTGCGTCAGCACCTCACATTTGGACACACTGTTATGCCCTATAAGCCTTACTGGGCGATGAATGCCTCGACTTGTTCCTTGGGAACAGCGCCTACGCTCGTGCCCACGAGCTCGCCGCCCTTGAACAAAAGCAGCGCGGGAATCGAGGAGATGCCGAACTTCTGAGCCAGCGAAGGCTGCTCATCGGTATTGACCTTGCCTACCTTGATCTCCGGATGCTCGTCTGCAACTTCCTCGACAATGGGAGACAGCATGCTGCACGGCCCGCACCAGACGGCCCAAAAGTCAACCAGTACCGGCTTGTCGCTCTTCAGAACTTCTTGCTCGAAGTTTTCGACAGTGATCTCAATAGATGCCATATCGTTTTCTCTCTTTCACTCGAAAGCTTAGCTTCAATCTGTGACCACTCTACCATGCATAATATGACGCTATGCTTACAGCCGTATTACCGAATCGTCGCATGAATCTCCTGCAGCGGCCTGACCTCGCCTGATCCCTGTTCCTTCACGGTCTTGATTCCCAGTGCGCTCGCCTTGCCGGCAGCCATGGTGGTCATGTATGCGGCACGGGCCTTGATAGCCGCCCGGCGCATGGCACTTCCATCATCGGCAGACTTCGTGGTAGTCGACGGTGTGTTGATGATCAGATCCGCGTCACCGTTCGTGATGAGATCGATGACATTGGGGCGTCCTTCCGAAGCTTTCAGCGTCAATGTGGCGGGAATGCCGGCCTCCACGAGTACATCGCGGGTGCCCTTGGTGGCGATAATCTCGAAGCCCGCGTCAACAAGCGCGCGGCCCAGGTCGACGAGTTCCTCTTTGTCGCGGTCCGAAATGCTGAGCAGTACCGTTCCGCCTAACGGCAGCACGGTTTGCGTGGCCTCCTGCGCCTTGAAGAACGCCTCGCCAAACGTGTTGGCCAATCCCAGAACTTCGCCGGTCGAACGCATCTCGGGACCAAGCACGGGATCGACTTCGGGGAACATATTGAAGGGAAAGACCGCTTCTTTCACGCCATAGTGCTGATACTGCACATCGCGCAGCTCGGGCACAGGAGACGTACGCCCTGTGAGCGGCATGGTTATGACGTCGGTAGCGATCTGCACCATCTGGATGCCGCACACCTTACTCACAAGCGGCACCGTGCGGCTTGCACGCGGGTTTGCCTCGAGCACGTAGACCTTATCGCCTTCGATGGCATACTGGATATTCATGAGTCCACGCACGTGCATGGCCTCGGCAATAAGACGTGTGTACTCCTTGATCGTGGTCAGATGCGCGTCGGAAATGGTGACCGAGGGCAGGATGGCCGCCGAATCGCCCGAATGGACGCCCGCAAGCTCGACATGCTCCATCACGGCCGGCACATAGGCATGAGTACCATCGCAGATGGCATCCGCCTCGCATTCGAGCGCGTGGTTGAGGAAGCGGTCGATGAGAATGGGGCGGTCCGGCGTAACGCCAACGGCTGCCGCCATATAGCTGCGCAGGTTCTCGTCGTCATAGACGACCTCCATACCGCGTCCACCGAGCACATAGCTAGGCCGCACCATGACGGGATAGCCGATCTTATGCGCAATATCGAGCGCCTCATCCACGTCGACGGCCATGCCAGCCTCGGGCATGGGGATGCCGAGACCATCCATGACCTCGCGGAAACGGTCGCGGTCCTCGGCGAGGTCGATAATCTCGGGTGAGGTGCCCAGGATGTTCACGCCGGCGGCCTCG
>CACZSV010000125.1 GCA_902783925.1 uncultured Coriobacteriaceae bacterium | reverse complement strand
CAGTTAAAGCCGCTGTGCAGATCGGCGTATACCCAGCCGACTTCCTTCCGCTGCAGTATCTCGTCGCGCTTATCGTCTGCGTCGCCTTTGCGCTCGCCAGGCGCGTGAAATTCGCCAGCGTTCGCGAAAGCGCGAAAATGGCGCTACTCGGTGCACTAACGGGGTGCACATCAATCTGCTATTACGCGAGCGTGTCTCTGCTCCCGGGAGCAGTTGCACTGACCTTGCTCTTTCAATATGTGTGGGTAAGCGTGCTCATAGAATGCGTAGTCGAACGAAAACTTCCGTCCCGCTCGACGGTCATCGCTGTTTGTATTGTGCTCGTGGGAACGCTCTTCGCTGCAGGCATATTCGAGGGAAGCTTTGCGAAGCTCGACCCATTTGGAATTGCGGCCGGTGCAGGATCGGCCGTGTTCTACGCGCTCTACCTCTATCTTTCAGGGCGCATCGGAATTGACCAACCAGCGTCGTTGCGCGCGGCCATGCTTCCCGCCGGGGGTCTCATCGCCACATCCATCGCCAACCCCACCTGCTACACGACAGCGTTTTTCGATGTCGCGACCTGGCCGTTTGCCATCGGCATGTCAATTATCGGCGTCATCTTGCCAACGACGCTCATCAATTACGCGAGCCCCCATCTTTCCACCGGGATGGTCTCGGTCATGGCTTCAAGCGAACTTCCCATGGGTATTTTGGCCGCTTGGGTGTTTGTCGGGGACGCGCCTTCCGTGTTCACGTTGTTCGGTGCCGCGCTCGTTCTTGTCGGAATCGTCTTCAAGCAGCTCGGCAGCATAACGCAATAATCAGCTTCTCACGCATAGACACGGCAAAAGGGCAATGTAGATTGAGTCGTCAACCCTGATGACGTGCTGATGACTCATTCTGATTAGCGTCCAAAGTTGGGATTTGCCGTAACAAAACCCGAGTTCATAAAGAGCCGAGAGTCCATCTTTGGACACTGATCTCAAATGCCATGAAGCAACGGGTTATTTATGGCAATTCTGGTGTACCAGGAAGCGGAGGGGCAAATGGTACAATCAATTCGTATATTCGAGAGGAACGCGTTTGTTAGATTCCAGCTCCAACAGCGTGCAAAGCGTATGGCAATAATCCAGAAAGATTGTGGGATCGAATACGAGCGGCTGGCCGCATGGTTCGATGACGCCGATTTGCTTGACTGCACGGTCGAGCTAACCCAAAAGCCAGATCGCGTATTGAGCAGAACCGTATCATTACCCATCACAGCCATGAGAATCGAAGGGGATCAAGATGCAGTACAGCAGCTCTATCGCGCCTTCGAGCTCGCCTTCATGTCGGCCGGCGGATAGCTGCACGCCCAGACAGAGCAAAGCCGTTCATACAGACCAATAGGAGAGGAACTCGCGCCCTTGAGCGCTTGTCGGTTGCAAGAGCACGTCTTGCGCATCGCCGCATTCGACGACTTTTCCCTCGCTCAACATGACGATTGAATTCGCAATGCGCCGCGCCTGCGAAGGCGCATGGGTTGCGACGAGCAAGAGGCAGCCCGTCTTTTCGCGATATTCTGTGAGCACATCTTCCACAAGCATCGTCGCCGTAATATCCATCGATGCGGTCGGCTCGTCGAGCAGTGCGACATCAAGGTCGCGCACCAAGATGCGAGCAAGTGCCATACGCTGAGCTTCGCCTCCGGAGAGACTCGAACCGCGAGCATCGGCAAGATCAGAAATGCCCACGATATCGAGCGCAGATGTCACACGTTCGCCAATCTCGCTGCGCGTTAAACCGCTTCCTTCGAGTGCAAGCGCCACGTTGCGAAACACCGAAAATCCAAACGAGTAGCTTTTCTGAGGCATAAAACCAACCCGCAGTTCCTCGGGGTTAGATTCTCCGTGGACAACGACACCGCCTTCGCTTGCATCGATTGCCCCGGCAAGAATTTTGAGCAAGGTCGACTTGCCAGATCCATTGGGCCCGACGAGCGCATAGGCATGTCCGGAATCCAAAACGAGTTCATCGATATCCAGAACCATACGCTCCGCATAAGTCTTCTTAAGCTTTTCGATTGAAAGACGAAACGGAGGTCTCATTTTCGCAGGCCCCCCAAACGTCCTGCACGGGAATGATTCCATACCATCTGCGTTTCGGGCGACATCGTCCGCTCCTGCAAGGAAAGAGCGATGGAATTGATGATGAACGAGATGACGAGAAGAACGATGCCGAGCGCAACAGCATATTCGAAGTGTCCCATATTCGTCTCGAGCATGATTGCGGTCGTCATGACACGTGTCTTGTATTGCACGTTGCCGCCGACGAGCATAACTGCACCGACCTCGCCAATCGATCGACCAAAGGCAACGAAGAGAATCGACACGAGTTGCGAGCGGCATTCGTAGAGCAGCATGAAAAGCTCACGCCCACGCGAAAGACCCATGCCATGCGCGGTTTCGTGCATGCGCGGCGCAACGTTGGATACCGCTGTCGCAGAAAGCCCGCAGACGATCGGGGTGATGAGCACCACCTGGGCCGTGACCATTGCAGGAAGCGTATAAAGAAGGCGGAGACTGCCGAGCGGCCCCGATCTGGAGAGAATGAAGAAAACGACGAGGCCGGCCAAAACAGGTGGAAGTCCCATAAGCGTATTAAGCAAGCGCATGATAAGGCGCTTGCCTGGAAACCCGTACAGCCCAACGCACACGCCGAGCGGAACTCCTATCGCAGTGGAAATGACCGTTGAGAACGCGGCCATCTGGAGGGTCAAAAGCACAATCTGCGATAGTTCGCTGCCCGGCGTGAGCATCAAGCTAAATGCTTGGACTAACTCATTCATGGAAAACCTCGTGCGACACGCCTGCAACTGGCATTGCAGACGTGTCGCGTTTTTCGCTTTTCCTACTTGTTAAGCAGGTAGAACAGAGGTTCGCCATACTGCTCGACGCCGTAATCGGCTATGAGCTTGCTTGCCTCGTCACCAGTCATCCACTTGATGAACGCATTGGCACCATCGATATTCGTGTCAGGCCACTTGTTGGGGCTGACCGCAATCATCGTGTAGGTGTTCTTCATATCATCGGATTCGGCGAGCTGAATATTCAGCGATTTCTTGGCATCATTGGAAAGGAAGGTGCCTTTGTCAGTCAGCGTATAACCCTGACGCTCGGCTGCCTGCGTGAGCGTTGCACCCATGCCCGCACCAGCATTCACATACCAGCTCTGCTGGCTCGGATCGATTCCAGCGGCTTCCCAAATCTGCAGTTCCTTCTTATTCGTGCCGGAGTCATCGCCACGCGAGACAAAGACAGAGCCAGAATCCGCAATCGCCTTGAACGCTTCAGCTGCACTCTTGGTGTTCTTCACGCCCGCAGGGTCATTTGCCGGACCCACGATGACAAAGTAGTTATACATGAAGGGGACACGCTCAACGCCATAGCCAGCGTTGACGAACTCCTCTTCACTTGCCTTTGCATGGACGAGCAATGCATCGGCGTCACCGGTTTCGCCTTTCTTGATGGCTGCGCCCGTACCGGCAGAGGTGACCTCCATCGTATAGCCAGTCGCCTTCTCGAAGTAGGGCTGCAGATACGGCAACAAACCGGAATCGTTCACAGAAGTCGTCGTCGAGACACGAACAACCTTCTGCGTCGAGGCCGCTGAGGAAGCGCTTCCCGAAGCACTCGCGCTTTTAGACGAAGCAGAAGAGCTTGAAGACCCGCCACCGCACGCCACAAGTGAAAAAGCAAGCAGTGCGCTCAGGGCTGCCACAATCAGAGCTATGAGCTTCTTAGATGTACCCATTTCCCACCTCTCTTTAACATGTTTATAGATGCGACAATGCGACCCCCTGTAACATCGTCAAAAACAAAGTATGGTAATTTGCTGACAATTGTCAAAACGCAATTCCGCGTGAAAAAAGGCACATACTAGGAAAAAGAGGCTGAAATATTATTCTGTTTGAAATATATATTCTGTGCATGCATGGGTTTTTTCCTCGTCGTTTTTTGGATGAGCGTTCTCGCAACACGCAAACAGCTCTCACAAATCGGTCTGAAAAAAAGTTTCTGATTTCGCGTGGTTTTCGATTTTGCAGCTAGCGCTTCGGCACATCCATCCCGAAACTCATCCACAGACGTCACTGCCGCTTTCGTCTTATCACCATGAAACTAACAGTGCCTGTTAGCTCAATAGCTGATGATGCCCAGTCACTTTCGATGCGACCTGTTCTCCCGAACTCTTTTGCAGATGCAACTCAATCGCGTTTCGCATACTTAAGACTAACGATACAATGCTCTTCATGGATACGCAGGAAAAACGTGAAAGAACCGCTACGACAATCAGGAGCATCAACGCAGCGATTGCCGCATGCCTTGTTATCTTCTTTTTCGTACATGCTGCGCTAGGAGCGCTTTCAGAAGTCACTGGCCACACAAGCAATCTGAAATGGATTGTCTGGATATTCGCTGCGCTTGTTGTTGTGCACATGAGCCTGACTTTGGCCACGAGCTACTACATGGTTACTGATACGGTACGTCCACCGAGCAAAGCAAAGATTCGCCATCTTGCCTTGAAATGGGCATCGGGCATGCTTCTACTCGTTCTCGCCTTTATGCATATGCTCCGAATCGCCGACCTTGGCATCCCCCTTATGATTACGCTTCTCGGCGTCATCGCCTGGCATTCGTTTATTGGCGCGAAATCGCTCACGCGCGATTTGAATCTCCCCCGCACAATCAGGACGCCGCTGCGCGTATGCGTCATCGCAGTCGCAGTGGCAATCGCCGGCATCGTTATATACGGAGTGATTACATAGCATACGAGTGATATGCGAATTCTCGCACTACAGTAGTGCTTGGATACCAATTCCTGCCGTTCGCAAATACACCTTTTGGCTCCTGCGGCAAAGGTGCACCGGTTTTCCCGCTTCTGCAGCACACCTTTTGGCTCCTGCGGCAAAGGTGCACCGGATTCGCTGCCCGGCGGGAACACCTTTTGAATCTAAGGGGGGAAGCTGGGCCGAATTAACGCCTGCGCTAGTACGCCTTTCTGATAATGCAGTGCATGCGGCCTATTCATGCGAAGTTAGAGCCAAAGGCGCCAGCAAGACTGCAGGCTCGCGCTGCTGACACGCTAAGCGCTGAACGGGCCGCGCGCATGCCGCCGCGGACCTTTGCAGGTATGCGGCACGAAGCGTCATAACGAAAGAGAGTGGATTATTCCGCATCTGCCAGGTAAGATTATCGCTTTCACGACACGTTAAACCGCACACCAGACACGTCCGTCAGAATGAGACTATCCCGGCAGAGAGCCTTCT
>CACZSV010000124.1 GCA_902783925.1 uncultured Coriobacteriaceae bacterium | reverse complement strand
GTGCATTGCCTTCAAAAACGACCCGGAAAGCTACGTGCTCGCCTTGCATAGGCGCATTGGCGAAGAGAAAAGTGAAGAAGACGGCGAGTAGGGGCGCGCCTTAGCTCGCCCGCATGGTGACGATTGAAACGTGTGCGTAGAGTTCGTTTTAGCTTGCCCGTAGGCCAGTGTTTGCTGTTGAAGGCGCGCTTCTACGAAATCGCTCGATGAGCCAGTCCCTATGCGTGCTGGCGATAATAGTCTTCGAGCTGTTCGCGGCATCCGAGGAAAACGGCCTTCATACGGGGATCGAACTGGGTTCCCATGCCGGCGACCATGATCTCTGACGTTTTCTCGAAGCTCATCGCTTCTTTATAGACGCGTTTGCTCATGAGCGCGTCGTACACGTCTGCCACCGCCATGATTCTGGCTTCGAGGGGTATCATGGTCCCCACACGCCCTTCGGGATACCCGCTCCCGTCCCAGCGTTCGTGATGAAAGCGCGCCACGTTGAAAGCAACTTTCACAAAGCGTTCCTCTTCAACGCCTTCGAGCAGTATCAATACCAGCTCGCCGCTCTTGGCGGCATGAGTCTTCATAATCGCGTACTCTTCGTCGGTATACTCTCCTGGTTTGTTCAGGATATTCTCGTCGATTGTCACCTTGCCAAGGTCATGAGTAGGGGCGGCGCGCACGATGTCTTCTGCCATCTGTTCGCTGATCTGGAAGGTTCCCTGAGCGACGACTTCGTCGACAAGTATGCGGATGATGTCACTTGTACGCTTGACATGCCCGCCCGTGTTGTTGTCGCGGTTTTCGATCATGTTCGCCATTCCGAGGACAATCTTTCGCTGCATCTCGCGTATGCCATTGGTCTTTTCCTCGACTTCGGCGTTCAGCGTCTCGTTGTAAACGCTGACGATCCGGTAGTTTTTCAATTCTTCGGTCGCGTCGCGTATGTCGGCAAGATAGCCTTCGGGAACTCCGTTGTTCTTGAGCGAATAGGGGCGGACCTCGCAGGCGCAATCCATACCGTCTGTTTGGAAATACGCTGAGGCAAAGCCCTCTTCTTCGCATGTGGTGACAAGTTCGAGCAACAAGTCTGCATGCTCGTTGCCGGGTTGGATTCTCTCGTCCTCGCGCTGGTCTTTTATAAACGGCATGAACTCGATCGCCTTGCCGTTGCAGCTCTGGAATTTTCGTTCGGGGTTTAACGCGATATAGCCCCGCGCACCGAAGTGCTTCTGCTGGCTCGAGATCACGTAGGTGATATCATGCGTGTGGGCGTAGTCGTAGTTCAGGGCAATGGCAACGTCGCCGATTACGTATAAAAAGGGCAGTATCGTGAAATCAACGTCAATGATGCCTTCAGACACGCTTACGAGCAGGCCAGTTCCGATGATGACTGCGTACAGGGTAAACGACCGTACGGAATAGGTTTTCTTCTTCAGCAGGCTTGCGATGATCAATCCCAAAAACCAGACGGCTAGCCCCGTAAGAAACGCGTAATGGAACAGCTTGAGCGGACCGCTCGTCATCTTCGTCGCGCTGCCCAGAGCCGTGGGAATTATTGTTATGGATTCATAGTAGATGCTGCTGTGAACGCCTTCGCAGACAATCGCGACATGTACGCATGCGATGCTGTAGACGACGAGTTTCATCCACGGTTTCGTCTCGAAGCCCAGCGTGTGCATCATGGCGAAGAGCGCGGTTGTGATGAGAAATGTGCTGTCCAGATAGATGAAGCAGAATAGAACTGCGGCCGTTTCGGTCGATTCGATCTGCGTTTTCAGCCAATACCCTAAGATGACGATGGGGACGAGGATCACGATCATCCAGTAATTGGTGTCGATGCTACTGTAGTTTCTCTGGGCCATGTACACGAACACGGCCGCCGAAACTATCAGACATGCGCCATATGCAATCGTCATCGAGATCAGCCCTCGTTGCGAGGATCGGGGACTTTCTGTTCAAGCTCGAAGTAGAACTCGACCCCTTCTTCGGGCTCGTTTACCATCTCCAGCTTGGATTTCATGCGCCTGAGCAGCAAAGCGACTCCCTCGAACACCTGAATATCTTCGTCGATGGCCTGAGTTCCGAATTGCTCGAAGTTGGCAATGAACTCTGTGAGCTCGTGCTCTTTTGCTTCGTCCAAGCCGGAACCGACCATCTTGACCGAGAGCAGGATGTGTTCCTTGCCTTCGTGCGCATTGCCATATGCCGCTATTTTCACGGCGTCGACGTGCTCGATGTTGTATGTCTGGGCGATGATCCCGAGTAATACGCGCTGAATTCGCCGTGCATCGCCGATGAGCCGTGGCGGGATGGACGGTGAGATGTTTACGTCAATGACGAGCGGATCGTTTTCGGTGAGTATCTTCGCGATGTCGCATACTTCATGAATCGTTTCGGTGAACGAATATTCTGTAGACTCCTCTTGAATATCGTCGTTACCCGATGAATCAACGGCGCTGTCGATCAGATGGGTGAGGAGATCGCCTCGTCCTCGAATCTGTTTTACGTACACGCGCACCGCGTCATTGTCGGCTTCGTCTGAGATCTTTTTGGCGAGCTCGTTGATAGATTGCACCCAGTACCGCATTTCGTCTGAAATACCGGCGATAAAGGAAGCGCGCACAAGGTTGCCAAGCTCCAATTGCTTGGCTTCCTGTTCGAACTGCTCTTTCTCGCGCTTTTCGTCGTTGATGTCCTCGATGGTGAGAAGCGCCTGCTTGATCGGCTCGCCTTGCTCTCTGTCGACGGCGAAGAAACGGATTTTCGACCAACCGTAGGCCATGCTGACGTACTCGAGGGATATGCTTCCCTTTTCGAGTCGCGCAGCTAGCGTATTAGTGTTCACGAAATCCAATGTGCTCGTGCGGTAGGCAGGCGCTGTGTCACGCCGGAAGATATCGAGCAGTTTCTCTCGGCCATTGGGACCCTGCGGAAGCTCTTCAATTGCCTTTTCATCGGCATAGATGGGAATCAGCTCGTCTTTTTCCAGGTCGATGAAGCTGATGACAGAATAAATACTCGACATAGAACTGAGGCCCGTTTTCTTGAGGTCCGCTTCGCGCATAGCGCGCTTGTACGAGGCGTTGGCAACCACGGTACCCGCAAGGAGAAGCAGCCAGACAATCGAGAGCGCGAAGAGCGCGATGAAAGCGATGCCATAAGTGAGATCTCTATGATAGAAGTAGTGAATTGAATAATCAGTCAGGCTCAGGTCATTGAGATAGTAGAAAATCATCCCCATGGTGAGTTCGCTATGTGGCTTGATGTCGAACTCGTCTGCCTTTGAGGGGTGATAGACGATGTAATCGCCTTTGGAAAGCGGAATCAGCAAGTCGCCGTCGTAGAGATAGTCGAGCTTGACCTCTGCAAGATCGTAGCTTCTCAGGTCGAGGGTCTGCGTCGTTTCATGCTCGGTTCCCACGTACTGGTGAATCTCAACGGTTCCGACCCAGGCGTTGTTGATGAAGCAATCTTGTTCCATGGTCATCGTCGCTTCCCACGACGAAACCGTATCGTCCGAATTATTGACGAAGACGCCATCTACGGTCTGGGCCTGCAGATCGACCCGCGTGCCGCGCAAGTCGTAATCGCGTTTTACCCAGGTGCTCGTGCTGTCGGCTCTGTTGTCGAACTTCAAGTACGTTGCCTGCGATTCATCGGCGCCGAAAGCGCTGCGCTCTGTTTTATTGAAGACGTCGATGGAGGCCGCGTGCGCGACTCCTGCAACCAGGATAATGGCGAACAGGACGCCGAGAATTCTCTTTACGATTTTGGTGTCGATGCCGTTCATGCCGCTGCCTGTCTGCTCATGATGCGCGCTCTAACGCCATTTTCTCATCCTAACATTGTTTGGGGAGGAGCTCGGGCAGAGGTAATAAAAACCAATCATTTGATTGGTATGCGTCGAGTCTGGAAGAGCCCTGCGGATTGGCATGATGTGCCCGGCTCACTAAGCTATCTGCGCAAGATTGAAAGTCAGTCATTTGTTTGAAAAAGGTTTGACACAACATCGCCGTCGATCGAGATTGTATAATCATGGCTATGTTTCTTGTATTGCCTTATCGCGCTATGCTCGATATTTCACATACCTAATCGGGCGGAGGTATTCAATGTTCAAGCCATCGGTCGAGAATAACGGTTTTGGGTACGTACGCAAGATTATCTGCATGCTCATGGCGGCGCTCCTCGTTACGTGGATGATTCCCGCTATGCCTCGGGCGTTTGCCGCCAACGAGGACAAGGCTGAGTCCGTGTACCTGCAGCTCGGTAACCAGATGACGCGCAAAGACGTCACCAAGACGGTCGTCACCCTCGATGCGAACATGGGCAAGGGCATCACCATCCCGTTCGACGTGAAGGACAAATACAACGATGTTGCTGCCGATAAAAAGCGCCGCTATCTTGTGTCCGAAGATGCTTCGGGCGCGCAGTCGCAGCTCAGCGAGACGAGCGCCAACAGGGTCGGTTTCACGTCTGATCAGATCGTCGCGGGCAACAAGCTCAAGCTCGTCACCTCGACCAAAGACGAGAAGGGCAACTTCGTGAAGCGCTACGAGCAGCAGCTCAATGTGCGCTTCGTCGACACGAGGAAGGCGGAGCAGAGGCCGGGCTCCGTCACCGAGAAATCTTCGGCGGCGGGCATGTCCAAAGACGGCAGCACCTGGTCGTTTACGGATGGCCTCGAAATCAAGATTCAGGGCACCGGATTCAAGTTCCTCGATGGCACTAGCTTGAATCTTGGCGGCATGATGCTGCCACTCAAATATAAGCACGAAAACGACGGCACCACCATCGTAGGCATCAACTGCGATCCCGACAACGTGGCGTTCTACAAAGCAGTCAAGAACGGCAATGCCTTCCAGAAATATTCGAGCGACAAAATGCTCAAGATGGTCGAGCAAATGGAGAAGGGCTGGTCTGGTAAGGGATTCGGCAAATGGGGCGGCAAGGCGTTCGACTGGAACGTCATGGGCTATATGGAATTCAATACAAAGAATCCCGATGCCCCGCGTGCCGTGAACCTGATTATCCAGATGGGCCTCAAGGCCGAAGGGCACGCGCAGTATCTGTGCTTCACGGGCTCGCTGACGTTCAATGTCGGCGGTAAGGCCACGCTTACAGGCAAGCTGACCCCTGCCAAGGGCCTTGAGGGTAAATTTGGGCTGGGTGCATACGGCGCCCTCGAGCTCTACATTGGTCTGGGTTTGAACTATGTTGCCTCGATTGGCACCTTTGGCAAAGGGCGGATCGATATCGACTTCCAGATTCTTCCCAAGGTCGCCCTCGACACCATCAAGCTTTCCGGCGCCTTTGGCGTTAAAGCCAAGGTTTTTGGCTTCACGCTCTTTACCTGGAATATCCTGAAGGGTGAAAAATACCTGTATCCCAAGGATGGGAAGAAGAATCTCAAGGCGCAAAGCGATGAAGAGGAAAACCCGTTCCTGAGCGTCGATGCGGATACCCCATATCCGGCAGCCTCGCGGGCATATCTCGATGCCGAAGGCGAGCTTGCTGCCCAGGCATCCGCTTCTTCGAGCACGATACTGCAGGGCATATACGATCAAACCGAGCTATCCTGCGTGACCACGGACGAAGGTCCCGTCATTGCCTATATCGCGGACGCCAAGCAAATCGATCCCGAGAGCACGCGCGATGCGAATAACCGTAGCGTCGTCGCGTACACGCGCTACAAAGACGGCGCGTGGACAAAGCCCGTCATCGTCGATAGCATAGGAGGCGATCATAAAGACTTTGCCGATTATTCTCCCACGATCAGCACCGATGGGCAGAATTGCTACGTGGCATGGCTTGCGGCGGATAGCCAGATTCCCGAAGGCGAGACCTTGGGCAACCTGGGAAAGAAGCTCGACGTGAATGTCGCGACTATCGATCCGAACGACACCATTTACGTCGAGACGGTAAGCGAAGAAAGTAATGATACTGGGTCGATGCCGGCAAGTCCCAAGGCGATCAAGCTCGGAAACGAGCTCTATGTGGGCTGGTACACCAACCAGACGAGCGGCAGTGAAGGCGAAGTCATCGGCGTTTCCGGTACCCATGCATTCCGCCTGTTCAAGCGTGATACGACCACGACCAACCAATGGGCACAGACGAGTGAGGCCGTAAGCCAATCTGGTGCGGTCACCTCGTTTGACGTTGGCATGTATGGCGATAAGGTGGCGTGCGCGTGGTCGCTCGACGAGAACTTCTCATCGGCTGCGGAGGAGACATCGCTTAATGGGGCCAATACGCTTACGAGTTCTACCGCGTATTATATGCTGGCAGGTAGCAACGATGTGCAGATTATCGCGCAGCAGGCTACCAACGCGCAGTTCGCCAAGAGCTCAGATGCCGACGTCCTGACGTATGCCGTCCGCAACGATGCGAACGACGGAAGCACCACTCCATATGTTTCCGTTCTGAGTTCATCTGGCCCCGGGGCTCTCGGGCAGGTCGTTCTCGATGGTGCGAAGGTCAACCTGCCTACGACCTACTACGATATCGCTGGAGACCTCGGCAAGGGACGTGAGGGCAACATCTCGTTCCTCAAATCCGGCGATGGAAACTGCAATATCCAGGCACTCGTGACGACGGGCGCGGGCAATACCGACTGGTCATCGATTGTTGAGGCGACTGCAGATTCAGGCGTCATCGCGGATTACTGTGCGACATACGTAGATGGAAAGCCCCTGTTCATCTATACGACGGAAAAGACATTGCGTGATGATTCGCTTGGGGCACAAGCCGATGACGATGCTTCCGTGGATATGAACATGAGCACGGATGAATCGCTCAAGCATCTGAGCATAATCGATGTTGACTACGACGAATACGAAGTCGATTCGGGCGGCAATATGCCCATTGCGGTCAATTTAGTCAACGACGGCATGCTCGACGTCGATGGCGTGGATCTCTGGATGCTCGAAAACGGAACGGTCTCCCAGCTTGCATCTTCTGGCGGCGGCGTGGCTATGGATAGCGAGGGGAATATAGAAACCATCTACACGCTTCCTGCGGAAAGCGAGTTTAGCGGCGCCCACGAAATCACGCTGTACGCAGCACCCAAGGGAGCGACGGTGACGGCGGATAAGATTAATCGCGAACTTGCCGACGAATCTGCGATGAAAGTCTCGTTTGGCGCCGCTTCGCTTTCGCTCGAGACCGAACAGCAAGTTGTTGATGGTCAGGAATCTATCGTTGCCACGGTGAAAAACGACGGTATAGCTCCGCATGGTGCCACGCTCACCTTCCTCGATTCCGATACGGGCGAGACGCTCATGGCCATGAGTGTGCCCGAGCTCGGCGAAAATGAGACATTTACGGGAACCTTCAATGCGCCGAACGGCTATTTCCAGAAGGATGGCGTTAACTACATCACCGTCACGCTCGAAGACGACGGCACCCAGGCAGATGGCTACGAAATCAACAATACGGAATTCATCAGTGCCTGGGAGCTCATCGAAGAAGACGAGACGCCCGCAGGGCCAGAAGTGCCAAAAACCGGCGAGACGTCACAGAAAGCTGCGACTACGCTTCCACGCACTGGCGATCAAACCATGCTCGGGCTGACCGTCGCGCTACTGATCCTCTTCCTCGCAGGTTCTCTGGTTGCCGTTCGTGTCGCCGAGGAAGCGCGTAAGCGCGAATAGATTGCGCCGAACACGCATGCACGGGGACGCCATGCGGGCTCGGCGCTCTGAGTGTCATCCTGCACGATCGCGCTGAAGCGTCTCTACTTCAGGCTGTCAGTCCCAGCCCTCGTCATCGTCGTCATCCCAGTCGCTGGCGTCGGCCTGCGCCTTGCGCTGCATCTGGCGTTCGCGCTCGGCTTCTTCTTCGCGGGCCTGGCGCTCTGCACGCAAAGTATCGTTATCGTAGCGCTCGTTTTCGACGAGGTATTCGTGCATCTTCAAGGCGTTGACGGAATATCCGTAAAAGCTCACCTTGTGTCCGTTCAGATTGAAGAGGAACTTCGCGTTGCGCCCTGGCCTATGCTCGCAGATGACCTGGTCCCAGCTGTAATGCGTGTGACGGCCCATCCAATTGCTGTAAACAACTCCGTCTTGGGAAACCGTCAGGCGCTTGTTCATGTAGCACAGCATGTAGTACATCCCAAAGAAAATCGCCGCGGCTCCGCATACGCCCGTTATCGTCGCGGCCATGTTGCCCGCGCCATCGCTGAGAAACGAGTAGAGGATGAGGGCGTCACCGATGATCACGAAGATGATGCCGGCGATGGCGTTCATGCGTACGCGTTCTGTAATGGTGACTTTAGCAGGGGAGACCATGGTTACAGCACCGCCTTGATGGCATTGAGCAGTTCGTCATAGGTGTCGAATGCGGGGATATCGGGATGTTCCGTCTTGAGTTCTTCTGTCGTCCTGAAAAGGAACCCATACTTGCTTCCGGTGATCATGCCGATGTCGTTATGGCTGTCACCCGCGCAGATCGTGTCGTAGCCGATTTCGTTTATGAGGCGCACGACGTCGAGTTTCTTGGCGGCCTTGCGCATTTTCCAGCCACTGATCGTACCATCGGGTTCGACGACGAGCTCGTTTGCGAATATGGTCGGCCAGCCGAGCTTACGCATGAGCGGCGTGGCGAATTGCGTGAAGGTGTCGCTGAGAATGATGACTTGCGTAAGGCCCCTGAGCTCGTCGAGAAATTCGCGCGCGCCGGGCATCGGGTCTATGGTATCGATGGTCTTTTGGATTTGCCCGAGCGTCAGGCCATGCTCATCGAGGATGTCGAGTCTATAGCGCATGAGCTTGTCATAATCGGGTTCGTCACGCGTGGTGCGCTCAAGCTCTGGAATGCCGCTTGCCTGCGCAAACGCAATCCAGATTTCCGGTACGAGCACTCCTTCGAGATCAAGGCATACGACGTTCATGGGTTTCCTTTCCGGGTGTTGCGTTTTGAACAGAAGAGAAGCTATGGGCGGAAAATTGCACAGTTGTTGGGCGTTTCGTCGACCTCTACCGCGCTCACGTTGAAGCCGAGCTCTGTCAGCTTGCCATAGAAGTAACAGGCGAAATTCTCGCTCGTCGTTCTCCAGGGAACGATGAAAAGCCTGAAGGTCTCGCTTTCCAAGGCGGCGATGGTCTCGGGAGCAAGCGAGCCCTCCTCGACGATGAACATATGGTCAAGTTCTTCTGTCAGACTGCGTAGCGCGCGTTTGAAATCGCCGAAGTCGACGACCATGTCCTTTTCCTGACCTTCGCGCTGGAGCTCTTCTGTTTGAATCCAGGCGACGACACGCCAGCGATGGCCGTGGAGATTTTCACATTTGCCATCGTAATCGGAAAGAAAATGCGCTGAATCGAAAAAGCTTTCGGTCTTGAGCTCGTACATATTCGCTCCTCGCTACTGTTCGCTTTTGACAATGTGTCCAGGCTTGCGCACGACAATTTCCTGGTTCTTGAGGGTGACGCGTGAATTTGCCGGGACGGATTCGGTGATGAAAGCGTTGCCGGCGATGACGGACCCCTCGCCGATGACCGTCTCTCCACCGAGCACGCTCGCGTTGGAGTAGATCGTCACGTTGTCCTCGATGGTGGGATGACGCTTGACGCCCTTGAGCTTCTGGCCCGCCCGTAGTGAAAGCGCTCCCAAGGTTACGCCCTGGTAGATCTTGACATGGTCGCCGATGATGGTCGTCTCGCCGATGACAACACCCGTCGCATGGTCGATGAAGAAGTACTCGCCGATCGTTGCACCCGCATTGATATCGACGCCGGTGCCGCTATGAGCGTATTCGCTCATGATGCGCGGGATGATGGGGATATCGGCGAGGTAGAACTCGTGGGCGATGCGGTAGACGAATATCGCGAAGAAGCCCGGATACGAGAAGATGACCTCTTCTTTCGATTGGGCCGCAGGGTCTCCGTCATATGCTGCCTGAACATCCTTGAGTAGCGTACGGTGCAGTTTTGGCAGGCTGAAGAAGAAATCCGAGCATGCCTGGCTGGCGCGCCGGTCGAGTTCCTCTATGGTCTTTGTATCGCCGTATTTGAAGAGAAGCGCTTCGCGGATCTCCTGGTGAAGCGATGCCTCGACGCGAGTGAGCGTCTCTCCGATAAAGTACTTGGGGCCGCTCTCGCAGGGGACTTCGTCACCGAAGTACCGGGGAAACATGATGCGCCGGATATCTTTGAGGATGAGGATGATGTTATGGCGATTGGGGAAGTGCCATTCGCTTTTCGTGAAGAATATCTCTTCTGCTTCGTAATAGTTCTTCTCAATTTCAGCGACAATTTCGTCAAGTCTTCGGTTGAACATGCAAATGCTCCCTATCCGCATGGAATTGTATTGCCACACAATAGCAATAAACGCATGCGAGATGGGAGGTCGTTTACGTTTCGTTTTATCTATGATGCAGCCCGATATGCCAATTCGCGTGGTATAGTAAGTCAGTTCCGCTCGTAACGGTTTGGAGGTTTCTTGCTCGAAGAACGCGACATCATCAGGCATTGCGAATCGCGCGTTTTACGCCGGGCGCGAAATATCGTCGGCGCGAGCAGCTCGATTTTCGATAGAAAGTGCCAGTACGTTTCGGGCAGGAATTCGCTCACGAAGCTTCGCTGCAGGGTGCAGAGCAGCCAAGACTGGCGACAAAGCTACGATTGCACGCTCACGCTCGACGAAGACGCTGGCAAGGTTGTCGAATACGACTGCACCTGCAACGCGTCTCTCAGCTCTTCTGGTATGTGCAAGCATTCCGCCGCAGTCGCTCTCATGTTTCTCGAGGCGCCCGCGAGCTTTGTCGGCTACGACGCCGTGCATGCGGTGCAGTCTTCTGCGGGTGTGAAGAAAGCGATGGAGGAGCTCGGCGCGCTTGGGGCCGCTGCGGATGAAAGCGCCGATGGAGAATTCGAATCCATCGAGCTCGAGCCGTGCTTCGTGTATGCCCAGGGTGCCTGGGCCGTGCGCTTTTCCGTGGCAAGCATCGAGGGAAAATACGTCATCAAGGATATAGATGCCTTTGTCACTCACTGCAAGCGGGGGGATTATTTCTCATATGGCGAACGTCTCGCATTCACGCACAGGCGCGAGGCTTTCACGCCGTACGCGCGCAAACTCGTGGCGTTTCTCGAGCGGGCGATAGATATCCGCAAGAGCCTTGCGGCGGATGCGCTTAACTCCTTCAAGTTCAGCCAGAACCAGGCCAATCACGCCCTCCCGCTCGCGATGCCCGAGATAGTCGAGCTTCTCGGTCTCGTGAGCGGCCAGGTCTTCAGCGTCGACGATAACTCCAAACTCAACCACAAGCCTGTGCGCTCGCGTGTTATTGAGGGCAATCCACCGCTGCATATTCGCATAGACGAGATGGGCGAGGATGGCTATACGCTCGACTGCGATATCGAGGCAAGTGTCATCACGTATGCGGATGAGCTCTATATCTGGGCCGAATCCGCGTTTTACAAGTGCGATGCCAATTACGCGGCTTGTCTGCCGTTCTTGCGCTTCGTGTACTGCAACAGGGCCGAAACGCCGTTCTTGAGCAACGAGGATGCCTCGGCGTTCTGCGTAGGTGTCCTGCCCATAGTCGAGCCCTTTATCGAAATCGATATGCCCGATCAGCTTGCGTTGCTCAAGCCGCGCGATTGCGAAATCGAGATCTACCTCGACCGTGATGCCCGCATCTGCACCTGCGAGGCCTATGCCATCTACGATACGGAACGCGTGCCGCTGTTCGAAGCGCTCGACGAGCCGAGCGAGCTCGAATACGGCTTGCGTGACGAGGCGCGCGAAACGCGCGCGCGCACTGTGCTCAGCGCGTATTTCCCCGTCGTCGCGGGCAAGACGACAAGCGATGCCGCCCATCCGCTCCATGTGGCAGATGATGCCGATATTGCGCGCATACTCGCAAACGGCATCGCCGAGTTCCGCGAGATTGGCACGCTTTTCACGACGCCGGGCTTCGAATCGTTCATCTCAGCGCGGCACCCCAAGGTCTCCTTCGGGCTTTCCATACATGCCAACTTGGTGAACATGACGGCATCCGTGCACGACCTGCCGCGCAAGGAGCTCGCGGCTTTGCTTGATTCGTATCACAAACGTAGACGCTACCACCGTCTGAGCGATGGCAGCTTTGTCGACATCGCTGCAAGCGATCTGGCGCAGGTTGACGAGTACGCCTCGGAGCTCGGCATGAGCGCGCAGCGTCTCGTTTCGGGTAATGTGGAGTTGCCGCTGTACCGTGCCTTCCAGCTCGATGGCATCATCGAGGGAGCGCAGCGCGACCGTGCCTTCTACGATTACGTGAGCTCGATCGACGAGGCCGTCGAAAGCGAGGCGAGCGTACCGGAGGGCTTCGAGGGAGAGCTGCGCGGATATCAGCTCGAAGGGCTCAAATGGCTGACGACTATTTCAGATCTTGGCCTGGGCGGAATCCTGGCAGACGAGATGGGCCTGGGAAAGACCATCCAGCTTATCGTCTACATTCTCTCGCAGGTCGAGCGTTCGCGTGCCTATGGCCCCAATCTCATCGTGTGCCCGGCATCGGTTGTCTACAACTGGGCGGCGGAGTTCAAGCGTTTCGCGCCTGGCGTGCGTGTCGCGGCGGTCGCCGGAACCAAGGAGGCGCGCGACGAGCTCCTGAAGGAATGCGAACTCAGCGAGCCCGGAGATCGCGACGTGCCCGACGTGCTTATAACCTCCTACGATCTTCTGCGGCGTGATGCGGAAAGCTACGAGAAGCTGAATCTGTACTCCATCTCGCTCGATGAGGCGCAGTACATCAAGAACCATGCAACGGTGTCTGCGCGGTCGGTGAAGAGTCTCGATGCGCTTCATCGCTTCGCGCTCACGGGCACGCCCATCGAGAACAGGCTTTCGGAGCTTTGGAGCATCTTCGATTTCCTCATGCCGGGCCTCTTGGGCAGGTACGAGCATTTCCGCACACGCTACGAGCAACCGATTCTCGACGGTGACGAACGCGCGCAAGAGAGGCTGCAGGCGCTCGTGGGGCACTTCATCTTGCGCCGTATGAAAGAGGACGTCCTCACTGACCTTCCCGATAAAGACGAGACCGTCGTCATGGCGTATATGGGAGACGAGCAGATGCAGCTTTACCGCGCGCTCGAGCAGAGACTGCGCGAGTCAATCAGCTCCCGCACACGGCAGGCGTTCGGCGCCGATAGAATCGCCGTGCTCGCGGAGATAACGCGCCTTCGCGAGCTCTGCTGCGATCCTTCGCTGCTCTTCGAGGACTACGTCGGCGGCGCCGCCAAGCTCGATACAATCGTCGATCTGATCGAGAGCTCCAATGATGCAAGCGCCAAGGTGCTCGTGTTCTCGCAGTTCGTACGCTTTCTCGAGATCGTTGCGCAACGTTTGGACGAACAGGGCATAGCCTATTACACTATCACGGGCTCCACGCCGAAGAAAAAGCGTATTGAGCTCGTGAACGCCTTCAATTCCGATGAGACACCCGTGTTCCTCGTCTCATTGAAAGCCGGCGGTACGGGTCTTAACCTGACCGGGGCATCTGTTGTCATCCATGCGGACCCCTGGTGGAATCTCGCGGCCGAAAACCAGGCGACCGACCGTGCACATCGTATCGGTCAGCAGCGCAAGGTTTCTGTGTACAAGGTAATCGCAAAAGACACTATCGAAGAGCGTATCGTCACATTGCAGCAGGCAAAAAGCCGCCTTGCAGACAAGTTCGTGCGCTCGGACGGCGCGCCGCTTTCTAGTTTGGGGCGCGACGAGCTACTGCAGCTTCTCGAGGGGTAGGATATATGCCTGCCGACATGCGCTTTGAGCGTTTGAAACGTATGCTGGGAAGTGACGCCCTTTCCACGTTGGCGAACACCCACATGCTCGTAATTGGAGTCGGCGGAGTCGGTTCGAACTGCGTCGTCGCGCTTGCGCGTGGGGGAGTGGGTTCGTTCACCATCATTGACTACGATACCGTTGACGTGAGCAACATCAACCGCCAGGCGCTAGCATTCGAAAGCACCGTCGGGCGCGTGAAGACCGATGTGATGCGAGAAATTATCTTGGACATTAACCCAAATGCCAAGGTCAAATGCATCAATATTCGTATTCTTCCAGATAATGTTAGGGAGTATCTTACCCAAAATTTTGACTATTGCATCGATGCCCAAGATACAATTTCGACCAAGCTCTCCCTCGCCGCTTTCTGCGAGGAGCGGGGCATTCCCTTCCTCAGCTCCATGGGAGCGGCGAACAAACATGACCCCACGCAACTCGAGTTCGCGGATATTTACGATACGCGTGTATGCCCGATGTGCCGTGCCGTGAGAAAGCAGGCGCGCGCATGTGGAATCGCGCATATGCCCGTGCTCTACACGCCCGAGCAGCCAGCCGAGGTGGCTGCTGCAAAGGGAGCGAAACGAAGCGAGCGAACCGAGCTTGGGACGATGTCGTATATGCCGCCCATCATGGGTCAGATGCTTGCCGCGCGTGCCATATGCGATGTGCTTGGAATCGAATGGCAACGATGATAGAGCGCATCGAAGACATACGCGACAAGCGGCTCGACTACTACTCGAAGCTGACGGATGCCCAGCTCATGAGCTATCCGCGTGATTCGTTCGGGTCGTTTATCGCGGAATCGCGGCTGGTAATCGAGCGAGCTCTCAATGCGGGCGTGCGGCCGATCTCGCTGTTTGTCGAGGACCGCTGGTTTGCCCAATCCGCCGATCTAATCGAGCGCGTCGAGGCTATCGATGGGGATATTCCCGTTTTCAGGGCGACGCACGAGCAGATGCAACAGCTCACGGGGTATCAGATAACACGCGGCCCGCTTGCGGCGCTGTACCGGCCCAAGCCGCTCGAGCTCGACGAGCTGCTGAGCGATGCAAGGCGTATAGCCGTGCTTGAAGACATAACCAATTTCACGAATATCGGTGCGATATTCAGGTCTGCTGCCGCTCTTGGCATCGATGCCGTGCTCGTGACGCCCGGGTGCCACGATCCGCTCTATAAACGGGCGGCGCGTGTTTCCATGGGAACGGTGTTTCAGGTGCCGTGGGCACGGCTGCAAGGCAAGCGCGATTGGGCTGATCAGAGCGTACGCATACTCCATGAATACGGCTTTGAGCTTGCGGCGTTTGCCTTGGCCGACGATGCGGTGCCGATAGATGATCCGCGGCTGCGCGAAGTCGAGAGGCTCGCCATCGTGCTGGGGACCGAAGGAGATGGGCTTGCGTCATCGACGATCGCTGCCTGCGACTATGTTGTCAAGATTCCAATGGCGCATCATGTCGATTCGCTCAACGTAGCTGCCGCGAGTGCAGTCGCATTCTGGGAACTGAGGGCACGATAAGCTGCGTCTTTCCGCAGCGGGATGCGGGCCGCGTCCGCGCGGAGTTAGAGCCACGCATAGTGAGAAGCCGTTGTCGCTATGCGTGGCAGCGGGACACGGGGCGCGCGCCCTGTGCTCAGACAGTCCTGAGCTCGCGTGGAAGCGCCGCTGGCGCTTCCTGCTCGTGCGGAACTGCGCCAAGACACGCGCTCCATGCCCCGCCTCCCGATCCGTCGGTAATTCATCCAGGCCGCAAGCCCGTTCATCTTTGGTCGAGAAAGCAAAAGGTGCTCGACCCAGGTGCTGGAATCCCCATACCTTTGGCCGAAAAGGAAAAGGTGTACGACTCGGGCTCTGGAACCCGTGCACCTTCTGCCGAGACGACAAAAGGTGCACGGCCCGGGCTCTGGAACCCATGCACCTTTGTCCGAAACCCCGAAAGGTGCATGGCCCGGGCTCTGGAACCCATGCACCTTTGTCCGAAGCCCCGAAAGGTGCACGGCCCGGGCTCTGGAACCCATGCACCTTTGTCCGAAACCCCGAAAGGTGCACGGCCCGGGCTCTGGAACCCATGCACCTTTGTCCGAAACCCCGAAAGGTGAACGACCATGCTTGCTCGCGCGTCCCGCATTGTCAAAGCAGC